>NZ_VOSR01000065.1:0-1219 GCF_007997345.1 Mitsuaria sp. TWR114 | reverse complement strand
CTCGGCGGGCGCGGCCAGCTGGGCATCAATGCGCTGACGCAAGCGGCGTTCTGTCCGGATGCGCGGCAGCCCGAGCTGAAGTTCGCGGCCGTCTCGGTGGAGGCGGTGGCGCTGCCCTGGCGCGTGTTCGGCGCGGCCTGGGTGAAGCCGGGCCAGGCCGCCGCGCTGCGCAGCCAGCTGCGGGTGCTGATGGACCAGGCCGAGTACGCCTGCTGCCTGCCCGGGCCCGCGCAGGACGGGCTGGAGGGCTGGAGCCTGGAGCTGGCCTTTGCCGAGCCGCCGCCCGCGCCGGTGGTGCAGGCCTTGTCGACGGTGCTGCAGCTCAACGGTGTCGGCGTGCTGCGGTATGCCGATGGGCGGCGCGGCCGCAGCCGCTCCTTGCGGCTGGATGGCGAAGGCGCCGAAGCGCGCCTGCAGGCGCTGTTGCGCGTCGGCGAGGGCAGCGAGGGGGCATGGCTCGACGCGCTGTGGAGCGAGCGCGTGCCGGTCGCGCCCCTCGGCCGCCGCCTGCTCGCGCCGGATGCGGACGGGCCCGCCGTGCCGGTCAGCCCGCAGGTCTGCAATTGCTTCAATGTCCGCGAGGACGCGATCACCGCCTGCCTGCAGCGGCTGCCCGACGACGCGCCGCAGGCGCGCCTGGCGGCGCTGCAGGGCGCATTGCGCTGCGGCACGCAGTGCGGCTCCTGCCTGCCGGCGCTGCGCCGCATGGTGCAGACCGTCGTGCCAGGGTCTCCGGTTTCGAATCCAGTGAAGGAAGCGACATGACGTCCCTCGATGCCAGCGCCAACGCCAGCTCATCCGCCATTTCATGCGACAGCACGTCCGCGGGCGCGCCGAGCGTGTCCCTCGTCGGTGCGGGACCGGGCGATCCGGAGCTGCTCACCGTCAAGGCGATGAAGCGGCTTCAGCAGGCCGAGGTGGTGCTGACCGACGACCTGGTCGATGCGCGCGTGCTCGCCTGCCTGCCACCGACGGCGCGGGTACTGCGCGTGGGCAAGCGCGGCGGCTGCGTGTCGACAGAGCAGCGCTTCATCCATGAATTGATGATCCGCGAGGCCCGGGCGGGCGCGCGTGTCGTGCGCCTGAAGGGCGGCGATCCGTTCGTGTTCGGTCGTGGCGGCGAGGAAGTCGACGCGCTGCGCGAGGCCGGCATCGAGGTCGAGGTGATCAACGGCCTGTCGGCCGGGCTGGCGGCGCCGGCGTCGGTGGGCGTGCCGGT
>NZ_VOSR01000649.1:0-7434 GCF_007997345.1 Mitsuaria sp. TWR114 | reverse complement strand
GGAGGCGCGGATTGGGACCAGGCGGGGGGCGCTCAGGCCCAGCATCAAGGCAACGGAGAGTGGACGCGGGGCGGGACGGCGGGAGCTTGTCATCGGGCAGGCCAGTGCGAGGCAAGCGCGGCCGATCTGGCGATGGCTGGGACGGAAGCGCGGGGAATTTGTATGGGAGTCGTCAGCCGGGCCGAGGCGGCCGGGTCGCGGAACGGGCCGAAGCATCGCACGGTGTACGTTTCGTGAAGCGGCGCCGCTGCGGACTTTCAAAGTTCTTTACCCAAGGTGATGGGCGGGCGCGACGGCGGCGAGGGAAAACCCGCAGCGGAGGCGGGTCCACGGCGTCGGCGATTCGACAGCCAGGTGGTTGAAGTCCCTGAATGGGGGGTAGACGATCGGCTTGCTACTGGAGTGGGCCATTGGCCCGCTCGCGAGCAGAGGAGAGAGTGGGGGCACGCCCGATCAGGACGGCGGGCGACGATCGATAACGTTGAGATCGTGCGGCTCGACGCCGATGCGGCCCTCTTCCTTTCTTCCCATGGAGCAGCAACGCTTGGACTTCTGAATCTCGACAAGGTGAAACGGCTCGGCGCCAAGCGATTTCTCGTCTTGTTCGCGTTGGCCGTGTCGGCGATGTTCTTTGGCCTGTTCGTGGCGATCGGCGTGCTGATCGAGGGCGAATACGTGGCGCGAAGAGGCTTCCTGGTGGTCAGCCTCGCGTATGGCTTCCTCATGACGGCCATCTTCGGATGGGACCTCTGGCGATCTCCGCCGCCCGATCACGGTGATGCCGGCGAGCAGCGTGACGGTCAGACCTGACCAGCGGGTGACCCCCGGCGAGTTCCGCGGCGCCCCAATGAAAGAAGCCACCCGTCGGGGTGGCTTCTTTCTGAAGAGGGTATCCGGACGCTGGTGACAGGTTCCAGCTTTCTGCCCTATGTCGCAGTCGATTGTTTGTCTCGGATGCATGGCATTGTGCCGAGGCTGTGTGACGGCCAGTTGACGAAAAGCGAGGCGAGTCCGGGTCAGTTCATCGGCGGGCGTCCGGTGCGTGCCGTGACCGATCGCAGCGGCTCAGCAGGCGGGTGCCGTGTCGCTGTGCAGGCGCCGGGTGGACTCCCGCACGATCAAGCGCGGCACCGGGGGCTGCACCGAGGAACTGCCATGCCGGAGCAGATCCAGCATCGCGGCGGCGGCGCGCCGGCCGAGCTCGGCGATCTGGACATCGATCGTCGTTCGCGGTGGGCTGGCATGGGCGGTGTTCAGCAGGTCGTCGTAGCCCACGAGCGAGACGTCCTCGGGCACGCGGATCCCGCGGCTGTGCAGCACGCGCGCGGCGCCGGCGGCCATCTGGTCGTTCGCCGCGAAGACTGCGGTGAAGGCGGTACCGCGCTCCAGCATGCGCGTCATCGCGGCAGCGCCGCCGGCCTCGAGATAGTCGCCGTTCGCGATCAAGGCTTCGTCCAGCTCCAGACCGGCCTCGGCGAGCGCCGCCCGGTAGCCCGTCTCGCGCTCCTTCGCGTCCGCATGCGTCGCATCGCCGCCGATGAACGCGATCCGGCGGTGGCCGCGCTCGATCAGGTGGGCGGTCGCCGCCTGTGCACCTGCGGCGTCATCGGTCTTGAGCGCGTGCAGGCCCGGCGCCTGCAGCGCCCGTCCCGTGACCACGACCGGCAACTCGCGCGCGAGCGCCGCCAGGAAGGCGTTGTCCAGGCCGCCCGTCAACACGATGATCCCGTCGACGCGCCGGGAGCGCAGCGAGGCGATGCAGCGTTGTTCCTCCTCCGCCTGCCAGTGGCCGCTCGACACCACCAGCGCGTAGCCTGCAGGCGTCAGCACTTCCTCGATGCCGCGCAGCAGCAGCGCGTAGAACGGGCTTTCGAAATACTGGACGAGCAAGCCCACGTTGAAGGTGCGCCCGTCCGCGAGCGCCCGTGCGATGGTGTTGGGGACGAATCCCAGGGCGGCGATGGCCTGTCGCACGCGCTCGGTCTTGTCGGCGCTGACCTGCGCGCTGCCGCTCAGCACGCGCGACACGGTGCTCGGCGACACACCGCTGGCCGCGGCCACCATGCCCAGCGTCACCTCGCTGGACGTCGATAGGAGAGGCTTCTTTCTCTTCATTGGAAAGCGCTTTCATGGACGCGCCATCCTACTCCTGCGAGCGCGAGGCTGTGGAACGGGCGCCGGGATGGAAGAATGCGCCCCATGCCCGCGCAGGCTCATTGAAATCCTTGCCGGGCGCGATGCGGGCCCGCCGATTGCTATGGCCGCTCCAACCATTTCCGAACGACACCATGCAGGATCGCCTGAAAGTCCTGATCGCCGATGACCAGCCCGATTCGCTGGAGCTGCTGCGCGAGCTGCTGACGGTCTACCACTTCGAGCTGAAGGTCGCGCCCACCGGGCTCGAGGCGATCCGCATCGGCCTGAAGTGGGAGCCGGACCTCCTGATCACGGACATCGCGATGCCGGACGCCGACGGCCGGCACGTGGCGAGCCGTCTGAAGCTGAGCCTGCCGGCGCTGGTCGCGATCGCGGTCAGCGGCACGCCGCTGAACACGGATTTCGAGTCGGCGGAGGACCTCGTGTTCGACGATTACTTCGTCAAGCCGCTCAACTGGGCCCGGCTGCACGCGGTGTTGACGCGGCATGGGGCGAAGCTGGTCGAGCCGGGCGGTGCGCAGCTGTTCGGCGCGGACGACGGCGTCGACGTGTCGCTGGAGGCGCTGACGGATCCGAGCCGGCGGCCGGAGCGATGAGGCGGCTGCTGCACCTGACCAGCCGCCACCGCGCGCCGTCGACCAACCAGGCGCTGGGGCTGCTGCTCGCGTTCAATGCGGGCGCGGTGAACGCGGGCGGCTTCCTGATCCTGCAGCGCTACACCTCGCACATGACCGGATTCGCCTCGCAGCTGGCCGATGGCGCGGTGATGGGGCAGGGCACGCTGGTGCTGAACGCACTGGGCGCGATCCTCGCTTTCGTGTGCGGCGCGGCGGTCTGCGCGGTGCTGGTGAACTGGGCACGGCGGCATGGCCTGCGCAGCGTTTACGCGCTGCCGCTGATGCTGGAGGCGGCGCTGCTATTCCCGTTCGGCCTGATGGGCGCGATCACGCTGACCTGGCACACGCCCTTCGCGGTGCCGCTGACGGTGCTGCTGCTGGCTTTCATCATGGGCCTACAGAACGCGGTCGGATCGAAGACCTCGGGAGGCAGCGTCCGCACCACCCACATGACGGGGAACATCACCGACCTCGGCATGGAGCTCGGCAAGATGCTCTATTGGAATCGCCAGCCCAAGGCGCTGCGGCCCGGCGTTCGGCATGACCGCGAGCGGGCGCTGCGGGCGGGCGGCCTGCTGGCCGCCTTCGTGCTGGGCGGCGTGGCGGGGGCGCTCGGGTTCAAGCACCTCGGCTTCATCTGCGTGGTGCCGCTGGCCACGGTGCTGTTCGTGCTGGCGCTGCCGCCGGTGACGCGGGACTGGGGACGGTGGAGAGGGGTGCTGGCGCGGCAGCGGTGAGGGGCTGGACAGGCGTCAGCGCGTGGATCGCAGGCGCGACTCTCTTTCGCGTCGAGCCGCCTCGCGCTCCTCCGCTTCCCGCTGTCGCGCGATCCGGTCGCCTTCCGCGGGATCGGCCGCGCTGTGGACGGCCTCGGCGCGGCGGCGGGCGTCAGGGCCGCCGGTCAGGCTGCTCTGGGCGTCGACCGCCTGCTTGCTGACGGTCCAGTCCGCAGCGCTGTACTTGCCCTGGCCCTTCTGGCACTGGCGCGCCCGCCGGATCTCGTCCTGGACGAAGCGTTTCGCCTCGGGGCTCAGCGAGATCGAACTCGCCTTGGTCTCCATGCCGGCGATGTCCCGGTCGGAGGGGCAGACGTTGGCGGGAGCGACCGGTGCGGCGGGAGCGACCGGTGCGGCCGGTGCGGCCGGTGCCGCCGACGGCGTCGCGGTCGCGGCTTGCTGCTCTGCGGCGGCCGCCTTGGCGCGCTCGATCGCGGCGCGGTCCGCCGAGGTATCGATCACATTGCTCTGCAGCGACCGCGACGTCATCGCTTCGCCCTTGGCCGGGCAGGGCTGGTCCGAGTACTGGACCTTGCCGTCGATGGTGCATTTCCAGACCTGGGCCTGGGCGGTGGGCGCCGCGATCGAGCCGGCGGCAAGCAGGCAGGCGAAGGCGGTCCGGTGGATCTTTGGCATGTGCTTGTCTCCCTGAAGCGAATCGAACGCGCCAACTCTCGCATGTGTTGACAGGCCGGAGGCACGGGGCGTCGGCAGGCAGCTCGGCATCGGAGGCGGCGATCGCCGCGGGTCCGGAACCAGCGCGAGCCCGTCAAGTCCCCTCCCGCCGCTTCCCCGTCC
Source organism: Mitsuaria sp. TWR114 (assembly GCF_007997345.1). Taxonomy (NCBI): domain Bacteria; kingdom Pseudomonadati; phylum Pseudomonadota; class Betaproteobacteria; order Burkholderiales; family Sphaerotilaceae; genus Roseateles; species Mitsuaria sp. TWR114. The sequence goes on along the minus strand of NZ_VOSR01000649.1, from coordinate 3,086 downwards.
TGGTCGTGGCCGACGGCGGATGAAGCCGGCAGCATGCGATCCTCCGAACCCTCGGCATGGACCGACAGCATGGCCTTGATCTCCCTTCAGCGGACGCTCGCGGCGTCCGCCTGCGCATGGATAGCGGGTGGCGCGATCGCCGCGCCAGATTCCGCCGCGCTCGCCACCGATCCGGCGGCGATGACGCAACTGGTCGAGGCGGTCACCCTCGACGTCATCTCCGAGCTCTCCGTGTCCGCGTGCGAGGACGTGGGCGCGCCCTCGGCCCCGCAGATGCGGGACGCGTGGGTGGGTTGGCGGACGCGTTACCAGCTCCCGCCGCTGCGGGTGATCATGACGCGCGTGATGACGCGCAAGAGCAGCGATCCTCCATGGGACAAGCTGGTCGATCCGGTCCGCAAGCGGGTTCTCACGAACGCCACGCCCGATCAGGCCTGCGTCGCGATGGCGCGCGAATGGGACGGGCCCGGCATGGACATCGCCGCGAAGTATCCGCAGGCCATGTCGGTGGCGCGGGCGCTCGTACAGGCGAAGCTCGTGGTGCCGCCGACGCCGCTGCCCGTGGCTGTCGAGCCGGCGCGCGGCCAGCTCCTGCTGCCGAGCCAGGTGCTTGCCTTGACGGCGCAGCGGGGGAGTTGGCTGGCGATCTCCGATGAGGCGGCACTTCGCAAGATGGGGCAGGTCTATGTGAAGGGCCGGGTGGCGCGCGATATCCGCTATCCCGAGCGCTTCCACCTCGTGCAGGAGCGGGGCGGCCGGCAGGCCGAGCAGTTGATCCATCTGAAGTTCAACGCCGAGCCGTGGGTGCGGCGCGAGATCGTGCTGCGCGGGGTGGTGACCTCGCTGAGCCGGCTGTCGATGGACCTGGCCGATGCAGCGCTGGTGAATGACGCGTCGGGGTTGACGGTGTCGCCGCTGCAGCAGACGCCACTGGCGCGCAAGGAGGTGCTGCTGCAGCGCGTGGTGAGCGCGCCGGGTCAAGGTTTGAGCGCGAAGGATCTGGTCGCGGTCGTGCTTCATGGGGAGGCCAACTACAACTACGGCACCCGTTGGGAGGAGGACGTCAGGTTCCTGCTGAAGGACGGGACGGTGTACCGCCGCACGGAGATGCCGCCGGATCAGTTGAACGTCGCCGCGTCGAGGCAGTTGGAGCCGCGGCGCTGGGGGCGGTGGAGGAGCACCGGCAAGGGCTACGAGATGCAGGAACAGGACGACGACGGGCGGCCGCTCGGCGAGTGGAAGTTGGAGAAGCATGTCGCGATGAAGCCGTGGCCGAAGGATGCGAGGCTGGAAGGGAGCTTCAGCCGAAGCAGCTTCAACGGGAGCATGGTCACGGGCGGGACCTCAGCGACGCGCGGGATCCGGTTCACGAAGGACGGTCGCTTCGAGCGCAGCTACAGCGCGCTGTCGAGCACGGGCAGCCTGCAAGCGATCACCGGGACGGTGATCGCGGGGTCGTCGCAGGGGGACGGATCGGGGAGCAGCAGCACCGGCGGCGGGACGGTGGGGACGGGGCTAGGGACGGTCGGTGCGACCAGCGGGACACGGACGAAGGACGATGGGGCGAGCCGGAGAGGTCGGTATCAGTTGAGCGGCTACGCGATCACGCTGACCTATGACGACGGACATGAGGAGCGGCTACTCAGTTTTCCGGTCGATGGGAATGGCCGGAGTGTGTATGTCGGGAGTGGGAGTTATGACCTCTCGAAGTGATTTGCCTCGACCTAGTCGGCTGTACCCGTATTGTTTCGGAACTCGTCCTGTAGCTTCACGAACCATTCGCCGTAATGGCGATATTTGTCCTTGGCGACGGGGTAATTGTGGTTCAGGTCGAAAAGATCCTCGAACCAATAATTGTTTGATCCAGTTTTCTGGAAAAGGATAAAGGGATGGATGTCTCCGCTGCGTAGTTCGTTCATCAGCGCGGGCTTGATGATTCGGCCGTACGGATGCCCAAGCCGGTCGTTCGCCGTTTCGAGCAGGTCGTAGATCAACGGGATGTGGTGATGGTCACCATGCCAGTTCCAGAAATCCATGTTGAATCCGAAGGGGTAGACCTTCCATCGGAACTCTGAGAACTGACTTATCAACACCAGATCCATCGAATCGGGTTCGATGGCCATATACGAGGCGAGAGGCGATTCTGCGGCAATTGCCTTAATCTTCTCGACTTGATAGTCGTAGATGGATTCGGTGGGGTACTTCTTGCCGGCGCCGTGCTTCAACCATGCCGTCGATATTCCGGTCAGCGTGGATAAGGAGTCGATGTCGTGCTCTGCGATCTCGACTTCGCCAGATTCGATCGCTTTCCAAGCTCTTTCGCTTGGGAAATGCAAATGTTCAATGATTCTAGAGGCGGGTATGGATGCATCTTCTCGGCCTTCCTTGATTCGATGTCCACAGTCGAAATATCGCACTGAGCGGGAGGCTGGAGAATCTGAAGAAGTCGACTCGCCGAAATAGTTGAGGAGAAGGGACGAATTCCCTGCAGTGTGTTTGGTGATGCGTTCGAGCGAAAGAGGATCGAGCTCCCAACCCAGCGCCGCGCAGGCGGACCGATAGTCCTCTACTTCATCCTTGAGGGGTGTGTTGACACAGATCAGTACGCGCCGAATCTTGCTCGCAAATTTTGTCGACGGCAGCTTCCCGATGTCCTCGATGATCTTCTTTGGAATATCCGTCTGCTGGGTCGTGCAAATGATGGCGGTATATGTGTCATCCGATGCGTGGTACACGTGAGCGTCACATTTCCCGGTCGTCGTCTTGCCAATGAAGTTGAAGGACGGTTCCAAACGATCAAAGCCGGGATAGATGCTCGGCAGCAGGGTGCTCATGAATCGTTCGAACTCGTCGGAGCCCATTGCGCCGATTTTGATTCGGATACGGTCGATCAATGCGTTGTTCATGGCAAGAGACAGATTGGTCGGGGCTGGTGTTGTAGAGCATTAATGCATGCGCAGGACATCCCCCCAGGGTGAGGGAGTGCGACGGTCGGTGTCGGCGGGCGAAGCGAACCAAAAGAAAAAGCCCCGATGCATCGCTGCAACGGGGCTTCAGTTTGGCTCCTCGACCTGGGCTCGAACCAG
>NZ_VOSR01000648.1:0-2993 GCF_007997345.1 Mitsuaria sp. TWR114 | reverse complement strand
GCGACGACCGCCGTCACCGCGCTGGCGGCGATCAGGCCGCACTGCTCGCGCCAGGCCGGGTTCATCCGCGCCCGCGCGACCGCGCCGCCACGGGTGAAGGCGTGCAGCATCGCCAGGCTCCAGGCGCTCCAGAACACCGTGCGCTCCCAGTCGCCCTTGTCGGCGAGCGACTCCGGCAGCAGCCGGTTGGCCACCAGCATCGCCATCGTCGCCACCAGCATGCCGGTGACCGTGGTGACCGCCAGCGCATCGACCACGCGGCTGCCCGCGCTGCCCGCCTTCGCATGCTGCTGCTTGCGTTTCTCGACGAAGAACAGGAAGCCGGTGGCGATGCAGACGCAGCCCAGCAGCCCGCCCAGCACGTACAGCCAGCGCAGCAGCCAGTGACGGAAGTGCTGCAGGTGCAGCCCGGTCAGGAACTCGTTGACGCTGTCCACCGCGCTGCGCGGCGGATCCTCGCGCAGCAGCTCGCCGGTGGTCGCCTTGAAGTGGACGCCTTCGCCGGTCAGCGCGACGCGGTCGGTGCCGGCGCGATAGACGCTGACGTAGGCGTTGGCATCGCCCACATGGCTGACGTAGACGAAACCGACGTCGCCCGCCATGCCCTTGGCCTGCCAGCGCCGCTGCGCCTGCGCCACCATCGCGTCCACCGAGGCCATCGGCGCGGCCACGCCGGCGCGCTCGTGCGGCAGGCCGGTCTCGCGCGCCTCGACGCGCTCGTGCAGCTCGTGCAGTTCATGCAGCTGCGTGTGGGCCACCGGGAAGTAGATGCCCGCGAAGATCACCAGCCCGGTGAAGGCGAAGAAGAAATGGAAGGGCAGGGCGACCACGCCGGTCAGGTTGTGCAGGTCCAGCACGCTGCGCTGCACGGTCTTGTGGCGGCGGAAGGTGAAGAACTCCCGGAAGATCTTGCGGTGCATCACAACGCCGCTGACCAGCGCGGCCAGCATCATCAAGGCCGAGAAGCCCACGATCCAGGTGCCCAGGTCCTTCCATTTCAGGTGCAGGCTGTAATGCAGCGGATAGAAGAACTCGCTGCCCACGCGCAACTGCCCCTGCGGCAGCACGGCGCCGGTGCGCGGGTCCAGCGCGTGGCTGGCGAAGACGGTCTCGTCCGGGTCCTTCGCGCGCGGCACCTCGAAGCCGGCGAACACCGACACCACCGGATCGCGGTGCGTCGTGTAGGCGCCCCAGCTGCGCACGACCTCGAAGCGCTCGGGCAGCGGCCCGTCGACGCGGCCGTCGAGCAGCGCGATCGCGTCCTTGTCCGGCTGCATGCGCTCGAAGGCGGGCTTGAGGATGGTGTCGAAGGACGGCATCGGCTGCGGCGCGAAACGCGACGAGGGGATCGCCCAGCGGTCGATCTCGCGGTCGAACACCGACAGCGAGCCGAAGAAGAACACCACCATCAGCACGAAGCCCAGCACCAGGCCGAACCAGGTGTGCAGCCAGGCCATCGAGAGCCGGAAGTTCTGGAACACGGGTCCCTCCTTGTGTCAGGCGAGCAGCGCGCGCTGGATCAGCGCCGCCGCCCCGGTCATCAGCCCGCCGCCCGCCAGCAGCACCGCCCAGCACCGGCCGACACGCCGCGCCGCGAAGGACCACAGGAAGACCACCAGGTAGAGCAGCACCCCGAGGATCGCGGCCAGGTGTTCGGCGTCGTGGAAGGGCATGCCCAGGCCATACAGCCCGGCATGGACGACGGCGATGAAGCCCCAGCAGAACGCATAGCCGCCGAGCACTGCCGCGCCGATGCGCGACAGCAGCGCCAGCGGCGGGAGCCGGCCCGGCGCGCGGGAGGGCCTGGGAGCGAGGTCGGTCATGGCGGCCGAGGGCATGAGGCGCTGTTGCAAATGCGATGCATTATCGTCTTGTCAATGACCAAGATGCATGTAATTCGCATTTGCGATAGCAGGTTTTTGTGGGACGGGCGCAAAAAAGAAGCGCTCCCTAGGGAGCGCTTCGGTCGTGCGGGAGGCGGGGCGGCGTCAGAGCCGCGCCATCGCCCGGGCGCATTCCGGCACCAGGGCCGGGCCCTTGTAGATCAGGCCGGTGTAGAGCTGGACCAGGTCGGCGCCGGCCTGCAGCTTGGCGCGTGCGTCCTCGCCGCTGAGCACACCACCCACGCCGATGATGGGATAACCGCTGCCCAGCGCCGCCCGCAGCAGGCGGATGACGCGATTGCTGGCCTCGAAGACCGGCGCGCCCGACAGGCCGCCGGTCTCGCCGGCATGCGGCAGGCCCTGCACCGCATCGCGGGCGATCGTCGTGTTGGTCGCGATCACGCCATCGATGCCATGGCGCTTCAGGCTCGCGGCGATCACCGCCACCTGGTCCTCGTCCAGGTCGGGCGCGATCTTCACGAACAGCGGCACCTGCCGGCCACTCTCGTCCTGCAGCGCCAGCCGGCGCGCCTGCAGCGGCCCGAGCAGCGCATCCAGGGCCTCGTCGCTCTGCAGCTGGCGCAGGTTCTTGGTGTTGGGGCTGGAGATGTTGACGGTGATGTAGTCCGCGTGCGGGAACACGCCTTCCAGGCCGATCAGGTAGTCGTCGACGGCGCGCTCGATCGGCGTGACCGCGTTCTTGCCGATGTTCAGGCCCAGCAGCCCGCCGTGGTGGCGGAAGCTGTGCGAGCGCTTCACGTTGGCGATGAAGGCGTCCAGTCCCTCGTTGTTGAAGCCCAGGCGATTGATCAGCGCCTGCCTGGCCGGCAGGCGGAACATGCGCGGCTTGTCGTTGCCCGGCTGCGCCTTGGGCGTGACGGTGCCCACCTCGATGAAGCCGAAGCCCATCGCGCCCAGGCCGTCGATGCAGCGGCCGTTCTTGTCCAGGCCGGCGGCCAGACCGATGCGATTGGGGAACTTCAGGCCGGCGACGGTCACCGGATCGGCGACCCGCGCCTGCGCCCAGGTGCACTGGGCGGGCGTGTTCTGGAGTCGGGCGATGCTGCCCAGGGTCAGTTCGTGCGCGTGTTCGGGATCCAGGCCGAACAG
>NZ_VOSR01000647.1:0-4183 GCF_007997345.1 Mitsuaria sp. TWR114 | reverse complement strand
CGCGCGAGCCGGCCGGCCCTTTCCTGTGACCGTGATGGATCCCGAGATGTACCGATCGTTGATCAAGAGGCTGCCGGCGCTTGGCGTGGCGCTGGGCATGGCCACGATGGCGGCGCCCTGGACGGCCGCATGCGCCGCGGACTCGTTCTCGGCGACGACCCCGTCGCCGCAGCAGGTGGCCTGGCAGAACCGCGGCTTCGGCGTGCTGGTGCACTTCGGCACCAACACCTTCCTGGACCGCGAATGGGGCGACGGCAAGGCGCCGGCCGCCGTGTTCAATCCCGACCGCGTCGATCCCGGCCAGTGGGCCCGCGCGGCCAAGTCGGCGGGTGCCAATTACCTGGTGCTGGTGGCCAAGCACCATGACGGCTTCGCGCTGTGGCCGACGCAGCAGAGCGACTACTCGGTCAAGTCCAGCCCGTGGCTGAACGGCCAGGGCGACCTGGTCCGCATGACCGCGGAGGCGGTGAAGCGCGAAGGCATGGGCATGGGCGTCTATCTGTCGCCCTGGGACCGGCACGAGCCCCGCTACGCCGATTCCAAGGCCTATGACGTCTTCTACACCGGCCAGCTGGTCGAGCTGGCCTCGGGCTACGGCCCGCTGGTCGAATGGTGGCTGGACGGCGCGGGCAGCGACGGGCATGTCTACGACTTCGCGCATTACGTGGCGAAGCTGCGCACCTATCAGCCCAATGCCATGGTGTTCGCCGACACCGCGCTGTTCGAGTACGGCGACATCCGCTGGGTCGGCAACGAGGTCGGCGTCATCGAGGGCGAGAACTGGAACGTCATCGACCGCCATGGCCAGCTGCGCTGGCGGCCGGTGGAGGTCGACACGCCGCTGCACAAGGACTTCTGGTTCTGGAATTCGAAGCCGGAATTCACCGCGTCGCTGAAGACGGTGGACGAGCTGATGCGCAACTACGAGGACAGCGTGGGCCGCGGCGGACAGCTGGTGCTGGGCATCGCGCCCGACCGGCACGGCCTGCTGCCCGACGCGGACGTGAAGCGCCTGGCCGAGTTCGGACAGGCCCTGGAGCGGCGCTACGGGAACGCCGCCAACGTGGCGGCGACGCACGTCAAGACCGATGCGCGCGCGCAGGCCGCGCTGGACAACGACGACGACACCTTCTGGACCGTCACCGAGGCCAACCGCGGCGTGCTGGAGGTGGACCTCGGCAAGACCGTGACGATCGACCGCGCGCTGACCATGGAGCGCCTGGAGGACGGCCAGCATGTGCGCGGCTACCGGATCGAGGCCTGGGACGGGGGCCGCTGGATCACGCTGGCGCAGGCGCAGGCGGTCGGCCACATGAAGATCGACCGCTTCGCGCCGGTGAGCGCGCGCCGCGTGCGGCTGCGCATCACCAACAGCGTCGGCGTCGCGGCCATCCGCGAGTTCAAGCTGTTCGCCGCTCCATGACCGGCGCGCCCCTGTTCATCGAGGTCATCGCCTTGACGGCCCGGGACGCCTGCGAGGCCGAGGCCGCCGGCGCGGACCGCATCGAGCTGGTGTCGACATGGCGCAGGGCGGGCTCACGCCCAGCGCGCAGGTGGTGGACGAGGTGGTGCGGCAGTGCCGTCTGCCGGTGATGGTCATGGTGCGGCCCCACGCCCGGTCCTTCTGCTACGACGAGGCCGACATGCGCCAGGTGCGTGAGGGCGTGGCGATGGTGCGCGGCGCCGGCGCGCATGGCCTCGTCTTCGGCGCATTGACGGCCGATGGCGACATCGACCGCGTGGCCCTGGACCAGGTGCTGCGATGGGCCGATGGCCTGCCGCTGACCTTCCATCGGGCCTTCGACGAGGCGCGCGATCCGGTCCGCGCCTTCAGCGAGCTGAGCGCCTATCGCGGCGCGGTCACGCAGCTGCTGAGCTCGGGTGCCGCGCCCACCGCGGAGGAGGGCGCCGAGCTGCTCGCCCAACTCGTGACGCGCTGGCGTCTGGGCGAGGGCGTCGAGCTGCTGGTGGGCGCGGGCGTGGCGGCGGGCAACCTGGCCGCGCTGCATCGCCGCATCGGCGCGCGGCAGTACCACGTGGGCAGCGGCGCGCGAGCGGGCGGCAGTTTCGCGTCCGGCATCGACGCCGCGCGCATCGCCGCGCTGCGGCAGGCGCTATGACGCGGCGAGTGCCCGGTCTGTCCCGAAGGCAGTTGCTGGGCGCGGCGCTGGCGGGCGCGGCCGGGACCGCGCCCTGGAGCGCGGATCTTGAGCTCCACAAACGCTTCATCGACGACCAACCGGCCACGCCGCAGGTGCATGCGTCCACGCTCGTGGAACTGCCGGACGGCAGCCTCATGGCCGCCTGGTTCGGTGGCACCGCGGAGCGCGCGCCCGACGTGCGCATCTGGTGCTCGCGCCTGCGGGCCGGCGCCTGGAGCCGCCTCGCGCGGTCGCGGACGGCGTGCAGCCGGACGGCAGTCCCGTTGCCAACCTCGGAACCCGGTCCTGTTCCAGGCCAGCGCCGCGCGCGGCGGCACGCTGCTGCTCTTCTACAAGGTCGGCCCCGATCCACGGCAGTGGTGGGGCGAGCTGATCAGCTCGGACGATGGCGGCGACCACTGGTCCTCGCCGCGCCGGCTGCCCGACGGCGTGCTGGGCCCGATCCGCAGCAAGCCGCTGATGCTCGCGGACGGCACGCTGCTGTGCCCGTCCAGCACCGAGGACGAGGCGGGCCGCTGGCGCCTGCACATGGAGCGCAGCCGGGACCTGGGCCGGAGCTGGCTGCCCAACGTGCCGGTGACCGATCCGAAGGGCTACGGGCTGATCCAGCCCAGCCTGGTCGTTCGACCCGATGGCGGCGTGTTGGCCTTCGCGCGCAGCCGGGCGAACCGCATCGCCGTCACGCGCTCACGCGATGGCGGGCGCAGCTGGTCGGCCGCTGCGCTGACCTCGCTGCCCAATCCCAATGCCGGCATCGAGGCGCTGGGCTTGGCCGATGGCCGCATCCTGATGGTCTTCAATCCGCGCGAGCAGGGAAACGACTGGTGGGTCGGCCGCGACCGGCTGGACCTGGCGCTGTCAGGCGATGGCGGCCTCACCTGGCGCACCGTCGCGACGCTGGAGGACGAGCCGGGCCAGGAGTTCTCCTACCCGGCCGCGATCCAGACACGAGATGGTCTCGTGCATCTCACCTACACCTACCAACGGAGCCACATCCGGCATGTGCAACTGGACCCGCGCCGCCTGGGCTGACGCCGTCAGGCGGGCGCTTTCCCTTTCACCGGCGGCGCCGAAGCGCCGCGGGGGGCGCGGCATGCACGTGATGCCGTGGCTGTGTTTCGGGGCCTTGCTGCCGGCATCGATGGCATCGATGGCAACGGCCGCCGAGCCGGCGCCGTCAGCGCGGACATCGGCGACGGTGCCGCCCTATCTCGACGCCCGCCTGGGCGACGCCGAGCGCGCCGCCGATCTGGTGAGCCGGCTCAGCCTGGCCGAGAAGATCGCCCAGCTGCAGGACGGCGCGCCCGCCATCGAGCGTCTGGGCGTGCCGGCCTATGGCTGGTGGAGCGAAGGCCTGCATGGCTTGGCGCGCAACGGCCGGGCCACGGTCTTCCCGCAGGCCATCGGTCTGGCCGCGAGCTGGGACGCGCCGCTGCTGCACGCGGTGGGCGGCGTGATCGCCGCGCAGGCGCGGGCCAAGTCCGCGCCGCCGCCGCCGGGCGTGTCGCGCGACTCCGCCCGCTACGGCGGCCTGACGATCTGGTCGCCCAACATCAACCTGTTCCGCGATCCGCGCTGGGGCCGCGGGCAGGAGACCTATGGCGAGGATCCGGTCCTCACCGCGCGCCTGGGCGTGGCTTTCGTGCAAGGGCTGCAAGGCCCCGACGAGCGCCGCCCGCTGGTGATCGCCACGCCCAAGCATTTCGCCGTGCACAGCGGGCCGGAGAAGGATCGCCACGCCTTCAACGTCAACCCGTCCGCCCACGACCTGGAGGACAGCTATCTGCCGGCCTTCCGGGCCGCGGTGACGCAGGCGCACGCCGGCTCGGTCATGTGCGCCTACAACGCGCTGGACGGCACACCCGCCTGCGCGAACACGGCGCTGCTGCAGGACCGGCTGCGCCGCGACTGGGGCTTCCGGGGCTTCGTCGTGACCGACTGCGACGCGGTCGAGGACATGACGCTCTTCCACAAGACCACGCCCGATGACGCGGAGGCCTCGGCGCGCGCGCTGCAGGCGG
>NZ_VOSR01000646.1:0-6386 GCF_007997345.1 Mitsuaria sp. TWR114 | reverse complement strand
GCGGTCGAGGCCGCGCGGGCCGGCGAGCATGGCAAGGGCTTCGCGGTGGTGGCGTCGGAGGTGCGCGCGCTGGCGCAGCGCAGCACGGTGGCGGCGCGAGAGATCAAGCAGCTGATCGCCGCCTCCGGCGAGAAGGTCGAAGCGGGCACGCGCCAGACCGGCGAGGCGCGCCGCAGCATGGCGGACACGCTCTCGGCGGTGGAGCGCTTCGGCGGCGTCATCGAGGACATCGAGCGCAGCGCGCAGGCGCAGCTCGACGACATCTCGCAGGTGACCGACGCCGTGCGTCAACTTGAGCAGATCACGCAGCAGAACGTGGCGATGGTCGAGGACCTGGCGCGGTCCTCGGATCGGCTGCGCGGCCAGGCCGGCGAGGTGGCTGCGGCGCTCGACCTGTTCCAGATGGGACGTTGAGCCGCGTGAACGTTCAGGGCGCTCGGGGCGCTCTGGGCGTTGCTCGGGTTTGGAGCGCTCGGAGCGTTCAGGCGCTCATGGCGAGTCGCCATCGAGCTCGTCCGGATCGACTTCGCCGCGCATCAGCGCCGCGCATTCGTCGAGCAGCGCATGCAGGCGCTGCACGCGCTCGTCGCCCAGGCGCTCGTTGAGCGAGAGCTGCGCGCGCTTCCAGGTCGCCTTCATCTGCTTGCGACGCGCGTGGCCCTCTTCGGTCGCCTGCAGTTGGCGGCTGCGCGCGTCGGGCCCGGGCAGGGTCTCCACCAGTCCCATCGCGAGCAGGGGCTGGATGTTGCGCGACAGCGTCGACAGATCCAGGTCCATGCGGCGCGCGAGTTCGCTCGGCTGGATCGGACCGAGCACCACGATGTGCGACAGCAGCGCGTACTGCGTGGTCTTCAGGCCGGTCTCGGCGAAATGGGCCTCGCAGTGGTTGGAGACCAGCCGCGTCACCTGGCGAAGCTTGAAATTGGTACAGCCCTTGGGCGAGATGGGCTCCGCCTGGGCGGTGCTCGCCGTGGCGGACGTCTTCGTGGCGGTGACGGACGCGTTCATGGGTGCCCTCCCGTGGAAACCTGCGGCTGTCGCAGGGATGCTTGACAGCGAAAGATTGTAGCTGCAACCATTGCAGCCACAAGTTTCCGGATGGTCTTCATTCACCCGACAGGAATGCACGATGAGCGCAGCTTTGACCCCCTCGCACGACGAAGCGCTGGCCCAGTGGCTGGACGAAGAAAAAGCGGTCCGCGCGATGCTGCGGCCCGAGCATGGCGTGGCCACGATGGCGGAGATCGCCGGCCTGAACGGCCTGCAGCAGATGCAGGCGATGCTCGACGGCAAGCTGCCGCCGCCGCCGATCGCACAGACCCTCGATTTCACGCTGCTGCGCGTGAGCAAGGGCGAGGTGATCTTCCAGGGCTCGCCCAAGTTCCGGCACTACAACCCGATGGGCACGGTGCACGGCGGCTGGTATGCGACGCTGCTGGATTCGGCGCTGGGCTGCGCGGTGCACACGACGCTGGATCCCGGCCGCGGCTATACGACGCTGGAGCTCAAGATCAACCTGGTGCGGGCGCTCAACGAGCGCGTGCCGGTCGTGCGCGCCATCGGCCGCGTGCGGCATGTCGGCCGCCAGATGGCGACGGCGGAGGCGGACCTGATCGGCCATGACGGCAAGCTGTATGCGCATGGGAGCACGACTTGCTTGATCTTCGACCCGGTGAAGCGGTGAACCAGGCAACCGGCGGCCACGGCTCTGGAAGCCCTTTTCATCGTTTCGCTCCCACCCCATCCCCGCCCTCCGAGCGGGCGGGGCAGCAGTTACCCCACCCCGGCCCGCCCCCAAGGGGCGGGTGAGCGGCGAGGGGTCAGCGCAACGCGCTCGCTTCCTTGGCCAGGTGGGTGATGCGTGCCCAGTCGCCCGCCTTCACCGCGTCGGCCGGGGTGAGCCAGGAACCGCCGCAGACCTTGACGTTCGGCAGCGCCAGGAAATCGGGCGCCGTCTGCACCGTGATGCCGCCGGTGGGGCAGAACGCCACATCGGGGAATGGGCCGGCCAGCGCCTTCAGCAGGCCGACGCCGCCCACCGCGGTCGCAGGGAACAGCTTCAGGAACTTGTAGCCGGCGTCGCTGGCCATCATCACCTCGCTGGCCGTCGACACGCCCGGCAGCAGGGGCAGGAAATGCGCGTCGCAGGCGCTCGCCACGTCCTGCGTGAAGCCGGGGCTGACCGCGAAGCAGGCACCGGCCTGCTTGGCCGCCACCGCGTCCGCCGAGGTCCGCAGCGTGCCCGCGCCCACCAGCGCCTGCGGCACCTCGCGCGCGATCGCGGCGATCGCCTCCAGCGCCACCGGCGTGCGCAGCGTCACCTCCAGCACCTTCACGCCGCCGGCGACCAGCGCGCGCGCCAGCGGCACCGCGTCCTCGACGCGGTCGATGACGATGACCGGGATCACCGGACCGTGTTCGGCCAGGCTCAGGGTGTCCTTGATGGAACTCATGGGGTTCTCCTCGTAATCGAATCCGAATCCGCCGACGCGTCGATCCTCCGGCCTCACAGCCAGGTGACCGCGCCCTCCTCCGCCGACGTCACATTGCGCCGCATGCCGGCGAACAGCTCGCGGCCCAGTCCGGCGCCGTTCTCCACCACCGCGTCCGCGGTGATCTGCGCCAGCTCGCGCCGATCCCACTCCGCCGCCGGCACCAGCGCCGTCAGCTCGCCGCTGTTGGCGCACACCCGCACCAGGTCGCCGTCGCGCAGCTTGGCCAGCGGTCCGCCCGAGAGCGCCTCCGGACTCACATGAATCGCCGCCGGCACCTTGCCCGACGCGCCGCTCATGCGCCCGTCGGTCACCAGCGCCACCTTGAAGCCCTTGCCCTGCAGCACCGCCAGCGGCGGCGTCAGCTTGTGCAGCTCCGGCATGCCGTTGGCCTGCGGCCCCTGGAAGCGCACGACAACCACGACGTCGCGCTCCAGCTCGCCGGCCTTGAACGCGGCCTGCATCGCCTCCTGGCTGTCGAAGATGCGCGCCGGCGCCTCCACCGTGTGCCGATCCTCGGGCACCGCCGACACCTTGATCACCGCGCGACCCAGGTTGCCCGCCAGCAGCTTCAGCCCGCCGGTCGGCGAGAACGGCGCGGCGGCGGTGCGCACCACCGCCTCGTCGCCGCTCCGGGCCGGCAGGTCGCTCCAGCTCACCGAGCCATCCTCGGCGCGGCGCGGCAGCCGCGCGAAGGCATTCAGGTCCTGCCCCGCGACCGAGGTCAGCACGTCCCCGTGCATCAGCCCGGCGCCGATCAGTTCCTTGATCACGAAGCCGGGGCCGCCCGCGGCCTGGAACTGGTTCACGTCGGCGCTGCCGTTCGGATACACGCGCGCCAGCAGCGGCACGACCGACGACAACTCGGAGAAATCGCTCCAGTCGATCAGGATGCCCGCCGAGCGCGCCACCGCGATCCAGTGGATCAGGTGGTTGGTCGAGCCGCCCGTCGCCAGCAGCGCCGCCATCGCGTTGACGATGCTGCGCTCGTCCACCATGCGGCCGATCGGCGTGTAGTCGCGCTGCGGAATGATCCTCAGCGCCTGGCGCACGGCCTCGCGGGTGAGCGCCTCGCGCAGGCCGTCATGCGGATGGACGAAGGCCGCGCCCGGCACATGCAGCCCCATCGCCTCGAGCAGCATCTGGTTGCTGTTGGCCGTGCCGTAGAACGTGCAGGTGCCGGCGCCGTGATAGGCCTGGGACTCGGCCTGCAGCAGCTCGTCGCGGCCGACCTTGCCCTGCGCGTAGAGCTCGCGCACCTTGGCCTTGTCGTTGTTGGACAGCCCCGAGCTCATCGGCCCGGCCGGCACGAACACGCAGGGCAGATGGCCGAAGTGCAGCGCGCCGATCAGCAGGCCGGGCACGATCTTGTCGCAGATGCCCAGCAGCAGCGCGGCATCGAAGACATCGTGGGACAGCGCCACCGCCGTGCCCATCGCGATCGTGTCCCGCGAGAACAGGCTGAGCTCCATGCCCGGCGTGCCCTGCGTCACGCCGTCGCACATCGCCGGCACGCCGCCGGCGACCTGTGCGGTGGCGCCCTGCCGATGCACCTCGTCGCGGATGATCGCGGGGTAGTTCTCATAGGGCTGATGGGCCGACAGCATGTCGTTGTAGGCCGTCACGATGCCCAGGTGCGGCGCCTTCTCGGCGACGATGCGCAGCTTGTCGTTGGCCGGCATCGCGGCCACCGCATGGGCGACGTTCGCGCAACCGAGGCGCTGCACGCCGCGCTGGCGGCCCGCCATGCGCTCGATCAGGTCCAGATAGCGCTCGCGCGAAGCGGCGCTGCGCGCCTTGATGCGCGCGGTGACGTCCAGAAGCGTCTTGTTCATGCCGACTGCCGATGTAACTCGGCCAGGGTTAGATTGGTAACCATATTACACGCCGACGGGGTCCCGCGGCCCTCCGCAAGCGCTTTCCCAGGTACAAGAGAGTTACGAAAACGCTCACCCACTGCGCGGCAGTCCACGTTCCCGAAGCGCGCCCGCCGCACGACGCCTTCCGCGCTCCGCGCTCCGCTCTCCGCTCTCCGCCTCCGTTCTACGCCCTGCCACCGCTTCGTTGCAGTCAGCCCTGCTGCCGGGACGGGAGGGCATGGGGTTTTGGCGCTGGCCGCCAAGGCCCCATGCCCTCGCGGCCAACGCACCGCCGGTTGCAGTGGGAGTACCCCCCTATGGCAGCATTCCCCCATGATTCACGACCCTTTGGCCGAAGCCCGGCTCGAAGACCTTCCTGCCCACAGTCAAGCGCTGCTGCAAGTGGCGGAGCGTCAATGGGACCGCGAGCACGGCCTGATGATGTTCGCCTATGGCTCGCTGATGTGGAACCCTGGTTTCGAGCCGCGCAGACGCTGGTGGCGAAGGTCCAGGGTTATCACCGCGCGCTGCGCCTGCGTTCGCTGGTGAACCGGGGCAGCGCGGAGCAGCCGGGGCTGGTGATGACGTTGTTGTCGGGTGGCAGTTGCCGGGGTTTGCTTTACCGCGTGGCGCCGCAGGACAGCGAGGCCACGCTGCATCGTCTGTGGTTGCGGGAGATGGTGGTCGGCACCTACGTGCCGCGGTGGCTGGACTGCCATTGCGCCGATGGCCTGGGCACGCGCAAGGCGCTGGCCTTCACGCTGTCGCGGCGCAGTCCGGGCTGGGTGGGTGACCTCGCCGACGACCGATTGCTGCACATCCTGCGCCACGCGCGCGGGCGCTATGGCACGACCTTGGATTACCTGACGCGCGCCGTGACCTGCCTACGGGAGCACGGCATCCACGACCGCGCGCTGGAGCGCCAACTGGCGCTGGCTCGCGCGCACGGGTTGTGAGGCAACCGGCCGCGTCGGCTTGAGCGTCGGCTTGAGCCGCGGCTCGCCACCGCGAGCCGGCAGGTCTGAGCCGGAGCCGGCCTTGGCCCGTTTCAGCCGCCGAAGCTGCGCATGCCCAGGTCGCTCGGGCGCGGCATCGACGGATCCACCTTGAGCCGCTGCAGGTCCTCGACGGTATCGACGTCGATCAGCACGCCCGGATCGTCGACGTCCACGGCCTGCGCCGGATAACGCGCCAGCAGGCGGCGCGCGCCCTCATCGCCCTGCAGGCTGGTGAGTTCGGAGAAGAGTTCGGCGTTGAAGCCCACCGGATGCCCCCGGCGCCCGCGGTGCTGGGCATAGGCGATCGGATCGCGCTCGATCGCGTCGGCCACCGCGGCCAGCGTGCCGGGTCGCACCATCGGCATGTCGGCCGGCAGGATCAGCCAGCCCGGCGCGTCCCCGGTCGCGGCGACACCCGCCGCGATCGAATGGCCCATGCCCAGCGGCGCCGGACGTCCCAGGCGGTCCTGGTCGGGCAGCACCAGCATGTCGCGCGAGGCCACATGGCGTCGGACCAGAGGCGCCAACGCGGTCGAGGTCACCACGAGCATCGGCAGGCCGGAAGCCATCGTCTGGCGCAGCGTCAGCGCCAGCACGGTGTCCCCGTTCAAGACCTGTTCCAGCTTGTGGCCCTCGCCGCGAAAGCGCTGGCCGCGCCCTGCCGCGAGCACGACGACGGCGGGTCGTCGCTGATTCATGCAAACTTCCTTCTGGTTTGGTCCCGAGTCCCCCCGGCCGCCGCTCTGTGGCACGGCTCCATGCCGGGAAGCATGCCTGCCGGAAGATGGGGCTCGCACCCGGAGTTTCACGAGTGGGAGCTTTACTTAAGGATTCGCCCGATACTCCAAAGGATGGACAAACTCTCCGACCTTCGAAAGAGCTACGAGCGTGACGAGCTCGACGAGCAGTTGGCCTCGCCCGAACCGCTGCGCCAGTTCCGCGAATGGCTCCAGCAGGCGCTGGACGCCGGCATCCCCGAACCCAATGCGATGACCCTGGCCACGGTGGGCCCGGACGGCCGGCCGTCACCCGGATCG
>NZ_VOSR01000645.1:0-7502 GCF_007997345.1 Mitsuaria sp. TWR114 | reverse complement strand
TGGTGCTGGCGATCGGCAAGAAGCTGCGCGACCGGCTGAACGCCAACCCGCGCATCCGCGTGATGATGACGCGCGATGCGGACTTCTTCGTCCCGCTGGGCGAGCGGGTGCGCAAGGCGCGGCGGGTGCAGGCCGACCTGTTCGTGTCCATCCACGCCGACGCCTTCATCACGCC
Source organism: Mitsuaria sp. TWR114 (assembly GCF_007997345.1). Taxonomy (NCBI): domain Bacteria; kingdom Pseudomonadati; phylum Pseudomonadota; class Betaproteobacteria; order Burkholderiales; family Sphaerotilaceae; genus Roseateles; species Mitsuaria sp. TWR114. The sequence goes on along the minus strand of NZ_VOSR01000645.1, from coordinate 7,327 downwards.
GAAGGCGCGCGGGGCCTCGGTCTTCGCGCTGTCCACCAGCGGCGCGAGCTCGACGGCGGCGCGCTGGATGGCGGACAAGGAGAACGCGGCCGACGTCATCGGCGGCGTCAACAGCAAGGCGGTGAAGGATGCCGGCGTGCTGCGGGCGATGCTCGACATGAGCACCTCGGCGCAGATCAAGGACAGCCTGAAGCTGGGCGGCGAGGTGCTGGGACAGATCGGCAAGCTGGCCAAGCTGCATAAGGGCAGCGTGGAGCAGGCCGGCTTCGCGGTGCTGAAGGCGCCGGACGTGCCGTCGATCCTGGTGGAGACGGCGTTCATCTCCAACCCCGAGGAAGAAGCCAAGCTGCGCGACCCGGACTACCAGGATGACCTGGTCAAGGCGCTGGCCACCGGCATCGCGCGCTACTTCGCGAAGAACCCGCCGCTGGCGGCGAGACATCGAGCGTTGTGACGCCGAGCCGCCCGAGGGACATGCCGACGCTCTATAGCGGCACGATCGTCACGCCGGGCCAGCGCTCGGCGTAGCGTTTCGCCGCGGTCCTGTCCCGGAAGTTCTGCTCGCTGGCGCGCGTCGGGTTGCGGCGCACGACCATGTTGAAGAGGTCGTCGAGCCCATGGGGCGCGATCACATGGATCGTGTCGTCCGCGTCGAGCCAGAGCGCCACCGAGGTCGCGTACTCGGGCCAGCTGCCGACGGCTTCCTCGAGCGAGCGCAACGGCGCCACGGCGTGGCCGAAGTACGACTCGAACCAGAGATGCACCGCGGCCTGGTTAGTCACTTCCCACGGCAGCCCGGGCAGGCGTTCAGACAACCGGCGCTGGAGTTCGGCATCCCGCTCGCCACGCAGGTCCACGGGATCGAAGAACGCGACGTCGACATCGGACAGGGCCGAGGGCTGCCGATGCCCGCTCAGCGCATCCCACACGAGGTTGCGAACCGCGCCGGCACCGATGCACCAGGACGCCAGGCCCAGCGAGCGCACCGCGCGCAGCGCGTCCATGAGCCAGCCGCTGCCGCGCGCGAGCTCGACGAGCCGCGCGCGGTGGTCGACGCTCACTTGCCCAACTGCGTCGGCATCGGCGGCGCCACGGTGCGCTGGATCGGCTGCCATGTCTTCAGGCGCTCCATCACGTTCGCGACCGCCGCCTCGAGCTGAACGTCACGGCCGGCATTGACCGCCACCGGGTCCAGGTCCACATCGATGTCGGGCGAGACGCCTTCGTTCTCGATGCGCCATTCGCCTTCCGGCGTGAAGAAGCGGAAGAACGGCACGACCAGGAAGCCGCCATCGATCAGGCTCGGATTGGCCGAGATCCCGATCAGCCCGCCCCAGGTCCGCTTGCCGATCAGCGGCCCCAGCCCCGTGCGCTTGAACGCATACGGCATGAAGTCGCCGCCGGAGCCCGCGTCCTGGTCGATCAGCATCGCCTTGGGCCCGTAGATCGCGCCCGCGGGCGTGTCGTAGATCAGGCCATCGCGGTCCTTCCAGCTGCCCAGGTAGGCCCGGTTCAGCAGCTCGGTCACGTAGTTGGCCGCCTGGCCGCCGCCATTGCGGCGGTCGTCGACGATCAGGCCCGGCTTGTCCACCTGCGCGAAGAACATCCGGTTGAAGTGCTGGAAGCCCGGGCCGGCCGTGTCCGGCATGTAGACGTAGGCGATCTTGCCGCCGCTCAGGCGATCCACTTCCTCGCGGTTGTGGTCGATCCAGGCCCACTGGCGCAGGCGGCTCTCGGTCGAGATCGGCTCGACCGTCACGCGCCGCGCGCCCTGCCCGTTCGCGTTGGCCGACACCGTCAGCTGCACCTGCTTGCCGACCGTGTTCTCCAGCTGCTGGTACAGGTTGTGGGTGCCGTCCACCGGCTGGCCGTTGACCGCCAGCAGGTAGTCGCCCTCCTTGACGCCCAGGCCAGGCGCGGCCAGCGGCGCCTTCAGGTAGGGATCCCAGCGGTCACCCTTGAAGATCTTCTTGATGCGGTACTTGCCGTTCTCGAAGCTGAAGTCCGCGCCCAGCAGGCCCACCGCGACGCGCGCCTCCTGCACCACGTCGCCACCGCCCACGCGGTTGTGGCCCACCTGCAGCTCGCCGATCATCTCGACCAGCAGGTCGTTCAGGTCCTCGCGGCGCTGCACGCCGGCCACCAGCGGCGCATAGCGCTGATAGACGCTTGCCAGTCCAGGCCGTGGAGCTTGGGGTCGTAGAAGAACTCCTTCTCCATCCACCAGGTCTCGTCGAAGATCTGGCGCCACTCGGCGCGCGGGTCGATGCGCGTCTTCAGGCCCGACAGGTCGATGCTCTTGGTGTCGACCTTCTCGCGGGCGTCGGCGATTTCCAGTCGGCCGCCGCCCAGGTTCAGCAGGAGCTTCTTGCCATCGGGGCTGAGGCTGTAGTCCTCGACCTGCGGCTTCACCAGCTTGGCCTTCTTCTCCTCGAAATCGAAGCGGTACAGGTCGCCCTTGCGGCCGTTGCCGCCCTCGGCGTCAATCGACACGCCGGGCTGCTTGCGCTCCAGGTAGAACAGCGCGCCATCGTCGGCCACGCCCAGGTCGTCGTAGCGGGCCGTCGCGACCGGCAGGCCGACGATGCGGTCCTTCAGGCCGGCGAAGTCGATCCGCACCGGCTTGGCCTTGGGCTTGACGTCCTTGGCGTCGTCCTTCTTGTCGGACTTGTCGGCCTTCGCGTCCTTGTCAGCCTTGTCGGACTTTTCGCCCTTGTCGGACTTGCCCGCCTCCTTGTCTGCGTCCTTGGTCTCGTCCGCCTTGCCCTTGCCGTCCTTGCCCTCCTCGTCGCCCGCCTTGGGCTCGAGCGGCGACTTGCCGTCGGCGCGCAGCACCGCCGCGTACAGCCCCATGCGCAGCGAGCGCTCCTGCGTCGACATGTCCAGGCCCACCTGGGCCGGGCCGGAATTGATCGAGGCGGCGAAGAACAGCACGTCGCCCTTGGTCGAGAACGCCGGCAGGTTGGCGTGGCTCAAGCCGTCGGTGACGGTGTGCTGCTGGCCAGTCTGGAAGTCGGCGATGCGGACCTGGCTGAAGAAGTTCTTTCCGACCACCGTGTAGGCCACGTAGCGACCGTCGGGCGAGAAGCTGACGTCGAAGCCGGCGCGACGCTCGCTGGTGTCGATCTTCGCGAGCCTGCCCGACTGCGGGCCGCTCAACGGCAGCTGGTAGAGGTTGAGGTGGTTGTCCTGCAGCACCAGCCGCGCGCCATCGGGCGACCAGTCCAGCAGCGTGTAGTAGCCGACCTCGGGCAGCAGGATCTTGCGCGTGGGCTTGTTGGCGGCCTGGTCGCCGAGCTGGTCGCGGATCACCACCTGGTGGCGCATGCCGGGCTCGTCGGAGACGTAGGCGACCTGCTGGCCGTCGGGGCTCCAGATCGCATCCTTCTCGCGCACGCCGGAGGTCTGCGTCAGGTTGCGCACGACGCCGTCCTTCACCGGCACGGTGAAGACCTCGCCGCGGGCGCTGATCACCGCGCGCTTGCCGGTGGCCGACAGCGCCGCCTTGGTGACGGTGCGGGCCGCGTCCTTCCACTGCACGCGGGCCTCGTTGCTGGGCTCGTTCAACGCGATGCTCAGGATGCGCGCGGTGCCGCCTTCCAGGCCGATCTCCTTGAGCTGCCCGCCGGCCTCGTAGACGATGCGCCCGTCGCGGCCATCGGCGCTGCGCACGTCCCAGACGGTTTCCCGCGTCAGCTGGCGCAGCGCCTTGGTCCTGGTGTGGAAGGCGAAGAGGTTGGCCGCGCCGTCGTTGCGGTCGGAGATGAAGACGACCTCGTCGCCCATCCAGATCGGATTGCTGTCGGTCGCGTTGACATGCGGGATCTGCTCCCAGGTCTTGCCCTTGGGATCGAGGATCCAGATCGGCGGCGTGGTGCCGCCGCGGCTCTGGCGCCAGCCGCTCGGGCCCGAGTAGGCCGCGCCGTTGGGGCGGTAGGCCAGGCGCGTGCCGTCGGGCGACCACACGCCCTCATAGGCGACAGCCTCCATCACCTTCTGCTCGAAGCCGCCTTCCAGCGCCACCTCGAACAGCTGCTTGCTGCGGGTGTTCAGCACCTCGCGGTTGGAGGCGAACAGCACGCGCCTGCCATCGGCGCTCCAGCCGGTCACCTGGTCCGCGGACGGATGCCAGGTCAGGCGCCGCGGCTGACCGCCGCTGGCGGCGATCACGTAGACATCGGTGTTGCCGTCGTAACCGGCGGAGAACGCGATCCACTGCCCGTCGGGCGAGAAGCGCGGCGCAAACTCCGGCGCGGCATGACCGGCCAGGCGGCGCGGCTGGCTGCCGTCGCGGTTGGCGATCCACAGGTCGCCGCCGTAGACGAAGGCCAGGTGGCGCGCCGACACGGCAGGCTCACGCAGCAGCATCGTCACGGCGGGGGGCCGGCGCGGCGACGCTCGCGGCGGAAGAAGCGGAAGCAGTCGCGGCCTGCTGGGCCTGCGTGGGCGCCGCCGCGATGGCGGCGGTCAAGCTCAGGGCCAGGGTGGCGGCCTTGCTGAGAGTGCTGAGTTGCATGGGCTTGTCGGCGGTGAAAGGCAGCGGGCGAGGATAGCCCCGTGAATTTCCCGTGACGAAGCTCACCCCCGGGGTTTGCGCGCGGGGTGCGTCGGTGTTTTCCCGGGAGGGTGGCTGGGGGGGGCGCCCGCCTGCCGAGGACCGCCCAACTGCCGAGGTCGAGCGCTTGGTCGCTGGGGCGTGGGGCCCTGGCCGCAAGGGCCAGAACCCCACGCCCCACCGCCCCCGAACGGCTCGCTGTCCGCGACGCGGCTCGCTGCGTGCGTCGAGCTGTGCGCTGTCTGGGGGAAGTGCGGTTATGCAGCGGAGGTGGACTTCGCTCGCGAGGCCTTCCATCCGCCGTAGAGGGCGATGAGGCCGGGGATGATGATCATGGCCCAGATGATCTTGGAGAGATGGGTCTGGACGAAGGGGATGTTGCCGAAGAGGTAGCCCGCCAGCGTCAGGCCCACCACCCAGATGACGCCACCGGCGACGTTGTAGGCGGTGAAGCGGCTGCGGGTCATCTCGGCGACGCCGGCCACGAAGGGCGCGAAGGTGCGGATGAACGGCATGAAGCGCGCCAGGATGATGGTGACGCCGCCGTGCTTCTCGTAGAACTCATGCGCGGCGTCGAAGGCGCGCTTGTTGAAGAAGCGGGACTGCTCCCACTGGAATACCTTGGGCCCGAAGTAGCGCCCGATCGTGTAGTTGCACTGGTCGCCCAGGATCGCGGCCACCAGCAGGACGGTGATCGCCAGCGGCAGGTTCATCATCCCGGTGCCGCACAGCGCACCGACCACGAACAGCAGCGAATCGCCCGGCAGGAAGGGCATCACCACCAGGCCGGTCTCCACGAAGACGATCAGGAACAGCAGCGCGTAGACCCACATGCCATAGGCAGCCACGAACTCGGCGAGGTGCTTGTCGACATGCAGGATGAAGTCGACGAGGAAGTGCATCAGATCCATGGGCGCGGATTATGGCGGGCGGTTCCATGACAACCGGTGACGAAACGCGAGATCGCCCGACTTGGAATTGCTGAGTGGCCCACCGAACAGAGGCAATGACGTCAGCCCCGCCAGCTCATTGATGTGATGGAAGAAGTGCCTATCGACGGCAGCTGAGCCAGGTCCGAAGAATGGCCTGGCCTTTGAGGTTCCCGAAGGGCATCGACGGATGTCGCAGGGGCTTCCTGGGGCACCTCGTCTCCTTTCTCATCTTTGAGAACTTCGCAATGAATTCCCTGCCTCGACGCTTCTTTTCCATCGTGAAGGCCCTCTCGATCTGGACCTATCTCAAGCTCGCCTCGACGGCGATGGCATTCGCGGCGTTCAGCGAGGACTGGCGGTCGTACTTCGACTCTGCGAATACTGCCCATGCCGTCAAGTTCCTGTCGCCCCTCCTGATGGTGGTGCCGCTGTACCTCCTCCTTCGCGGGCGTCTGTCCTTGCCACTCCAGGGCTATGGACCGCCCTCGGCGCCAGATCGGGCGGACCGCGTCGCGGTGGCGCTGATCCTCGCCACGCCGTTCGCGGCGTTTCTCCCGTCGGTGGACAGCCTCGCGGACGCGAGCCTCATGGAGGGCCGCGGGTTCGGCGCGATCGCGGCTTCGCTGCTGGCCATCGCCAGCTTGGCGATCTTCGAGGAGTTGATCTTCCGCGTCGCGCTGATGGGCTTGCTGCTGAGAGCCGGACTGCCCGCCGTCGCCGTGCTGCTGATCCAGGCGGCGCTCTTCGTCATGAGCCACGGCTCGGCGCCCTACGTGGCGCCCGAGTCGCTCCTGCGATACAGCGCCGGCGCCCTGACGCTGGGCGGCCTGTATCTCGTCTCACGAACCTTGTGGGCTCCGATCCTGCTGCATATCAGCGTCAACCTGCTCCTGGCCCAAGGCATGCCTGCGGCGTACTGGATCGCGCTGCCGCTCGCCGAATCCACACAGCGCAACTGGTTTCACGGCTGCACGAGGTCCTTCATCGCCATCGGCGCCTGCTGGTGCGCGTGGCGACTCTTTCACCGCCGGGCGGCCGGATCGACGGCCTTCTACAATCGCGCCCCATGGATGACACCCTCGCCCCGATGGCGGACTCCGCGGCCGATCAGGGCCACGCCGTCTCCGGCGCGCGCCGCGCGATCCGCGAACTCCCCGATGAACTGATTTCCCAGATCGCCGCCGGCGAGGTCGTCGAACGCCCGTCCTCCGTCGTGCGCGAACTGGTTGACAACGCGCTGGACGCCGGCGCCGGCCAGATCCAGCTCAAGCTGATCGCCGGCGGCATCCGCTCCCTGATCGTCGAGGACGACGGCCACGGCATCCCCGATAGCGAACTGCCGCTGGCCATCAAGCGCCACGCCACCAGCAAGATCGGCAGCCTCGGCGACCTCGAGGCCGTCGCCACCATGGGCTTCCGCGGCGAGGCCCTCGCCGCCGTGTCCTCGATCGCGGAACTGGCCATCATCTCCCGCTTCCACGGCGCCCCGCATGCCTGGCGGCTGGAAGCCCGCACCGGCGAGCTCAGCCCCGCCGCCCGCGCCAGAGGCACCTCGGTCGAGGTCCGCGAGCTGTTCTTCAACACCCCCGCCCGCCGCAAGTTCCTCAAGAGCGAGGGCACCGAGCTGGCGCACTGCCTGGAAGCGCTGCGGCGCCACGCCCTCGCCCGCCCCGACGTCGGTTTCGCCGTCTGGCACGAGGGCAAGCTGGTCGACCAGTGGCGCGCGTCGCCGCTGCCGCAGCGGATCGCCGAAGTCCTGAACGAGGAATTCATCGCGCAGAGCCGCGAGGTCTCCGCCGAGGTCGGCCCGATGCGCATCCACGGCCGCATCGGCCTGCCC
>NZ_VOSR01000644.1:0-2925 GCF_007997345.1 Mitsuaria sp. TWR114 | reverse complement strand
CGGATCGATGCGGCGGAACTCGTCACGCAGCGTGTGGCGGGCGATCTCGGCCAGCGTGCCGGCCATCTCCACGCCGGTGGGCCCGCCGCCGATGACGACGAAGTTGAGCCAGGGCGCGCGGTCGGCGGGATCAGGCAGGGTCTCGGCGCGTTCGAAGGCGCTCAGCAATCGCGCGCGCAGCTGGAAGGCGTCGGCCAGCGTCTTGAGGCCCGGCGCATGGGCCTGCCACTGGTCGTTGCCGAAGTAGCTGTGCGTCGCGCCGGCGGCGGCGATCAGGTGGTCGTAGCGCAGGCGCTGGCCGTCGCCGAGCACGACCTCGCGGGCCTGGACATCGATGGTGTCGACCTCGGCCATCAGCACCGTGAGGTTGCGCTGGTGGCGTCGCATGTGCCGGATCGGCGATGCGATCGACGGCGCGGTGAGGCCGGCCGTCGCGACCTGGTACAGCAGCGGCTGGAACAGGTGGTGGTTGCTGCGGTCGATCAAGGTGATGCGGACCGGGGCACCGTCGAGGACCTTGGTGGCCTCCAGGCCACCGAACCCGCAACCAATGATCACGACATGGGGAAGCGCAACATGTGGGTCAGCCATGCGGCACATCGTAGCGGGGATGACGACTCGGATAGGTGGGGCCCATCGCTGACAATGGTGGGATGCGCCGCGCCGACCGCCTGTTCCAGATCGTCCAACTCATCCGTGGGCGCGTCTCACGACGGCCGAGTTCCTGTCCCAGCGGCTGGAGGTCTCGATCCGCACCGTCTATCGCGACGTGGCCGCGCTGCAGCAGCAGGGCGTACCGATCGATGGCGAGGCGGGCGTCGGTTATCGGATGCGGGTCGGCTTCGAACTGCCGCCGCTGATGTTCAGCGCCGAGGAAGCCCAATCGCTGGTCGCCGCGGTGCGGCTGGCCCAGCCGCAGCTCGACGCCGTGCTCGGGCAGCGCGCCGAGGAGGCGCTCGGCAAGATCTTCGCGGTGCTGCCCGGCTCGGCGCGCGCCGCCGCGGAGAGCCTCACCGTCTACGCGCCGCAGCGCGGCCTGGACAACGCCACCCGCGAGCGCCTGACGCAGCTGCGCCTGGCCACCGAGTCCCGCACCAAGCTGCGGCTGCACTACCTCGACCTGAGCGAGCAGACCAGCTCCCGCGTCGTGCGGCCGCTGGCCTGCTTCTTCTGGGGACCGGTGTGGACCTTCTCGGCCTGGTGCGAGCTGCGCGAGGACTTCCGCAGCTTCCGCGTCGACCGGGTGCAGCAGCTGGAACTGCTGGAGGAGCGTTTCCGCGACGAACCGGGCAAGACGCTCGCCGACCTGCAACGGCGCGAGAACGCGCGCGAGAACTGGGCCTAGCGGACGTCGGGCCTGCCGCGCCCGGACGCGACGAACGCCCTCAGCGCAGCGCGACGCCCTGCGGCAGCGCCGCGGCGCGCGGCCGCCAGCGCAGCAGCGGCGCCTCGATCCAGCGATGGAAAGGCACCGCCGCCATGTTGCTCAGCAGCCAGGCCGCCAGCAGCGCGAGCGGCGCGAGCGGCGCGAGCGCGTCCAGCATCAGGGCAGGGCTCTCGGCGCGGTGCTCGTAGATCGCGTTCACCAGCAGGCAGACCGGGAAGTGCACCAGGAAGAGCGCGTAGGCATGGCGCGCCAGCGTCTGCACCGGCGCCTGGCCGTGCCGCTGGAACCACGCCGGCAGCGTGCCGCGGTGCCACAGCGCGATGACCGCCGCCGGTCGCGCGGCCATGCGGCGGTCCAGCGGATCGCCCCCGGACGCGGAGACAGCCATCAAGCCGCCCAGCGCCAGCAGCCCGGCGCGGCGCGCCCGCGGCGTCCAGCCCTGGCACCAGCAGAGCAGCACGCCCAGGCCATAGGCGCCGAAGAAGTAGATGGCACAGGCGTCCAGCTCGGCCATCCGGTTGAACTGGAGCAGCGACGCCGCGCACAGGGCACCGACCAGCGCCAGCGCGAGCTCCTGGCGTCTGGCGCCGGGCAGCGGCAGGCAGCGCAGGCCCCACATCACCAGCAGCAGCAGCGCGAAGAGCTGGAAGTCGATCGCCACGTACCAGGCGCCGACGGTGAGCGCCTCGACCGGCAGCAGGTCCTGCAGCAGCAGCGCATGGGCCAGGATCTGCGCCAGTTCCACCTGTTCCGGCACCAGGTCCGGCAGCAGGGGCGCCACCAGCCAGGAACTCAGCAACGTCAGCCCGACGGCGGCCATGAACGGCGGCACCAGGCGCCAGTAGCGCTGGGCCAGCAGCGCCGGCGCCGAGCGGCGCAGCTGCGGCTCCTGCGCCGCGAGCGCCCGCGCGCTCAGGTAGCCGCCCAGCACCAGGAAGACCTGCACCGCCATGCGCCCGTAGTCGTAGAGCCAGCCGGTCAGCAGCGGGAACAGCCGGTGCATGGCTTCCGCGATCGGTCCGTAGACCGACAGGTGATGCAACACGATCAGTTGCGCGGCGGTGGCGCGCAGCGCGTCCAGCGGGAACAGGCGAGAGGCCATCGGGAATCGGGAATCGGCGGAAAGCAGTCGCCGACGAGCCTGGGTCTCGCTCGGCGCAAAAACGAAGCGGCCACCGCGAGGTGGCCGTTGAGGCGCCAATTCTATAAGCAAATCAACGAGTTACATCGAGTTCGTTTGCATCACGCCCGGCGCACCGCCGCATGACAGCGGACTCACATCAGACCAACGCCACGCTCACGTCACGCTCACATTCCGCTCACGACGACCGCCACGTCGCCATGAGGAGGCCGGGCGCTCACCGCTTGGCGCGCGGGCCGCGCGCACGGGGCTTGGGCGGCGGGAACAAGGTGCCGTTGAATATCGCGGCGAACCAGCCCAGGTACCAGTCGACGAGGCGCTGCGGCCAGGGCTTGGGCGGCGCCTTCACCGGCCGCGGGCGGTCGGACGGATGGCGGCGCTCGACGGCGGCGGCGAT
>NZ_VOSR01000643.1:0-1219 GCF_007997345.1 Mitsuaria sp. TWR114 | reverse complement strand
GCTGGCGGTGGGCATCGGCGTGGGCGAAGGCCAGTACGTCAACAGCGTGGTCGCCACGCAGGGCCCCGGCGGCCGCGCGCTGTCCAACACGGCCACCGCGTCGGTGCGGGTCGTGCCGGATGCGCTGTTCGACTGCACCGACGTCATCGGCAAGGTCTACGACGACCGCAATGCCAACGGCGTGCAGGACGAGGGCGAGCCCGGCATCCCCAACGTGCGCATCGCCACCGTCAACGGCCTGCTGGTGAGCAGCGATGCCGAGGGTCGGTATCACATCGCCTGCGCGGCGGTGCCCAAGGAGGGTACGGGCAGCAACCTGGTGCTCAAGGTCAAGGCCGGCGACAAGGTCGCCAAGGACCAGCTGCTGGGCGTCATCGACAGCCCCGACCTGCGCGCCCGGCTCGCCCAGGAGCAGAGCAACGCCGACGCGCTGCGCACCGAGGCGCTGCGCGCCGAGGTCGACGGCCGCGAGCAGCGCGCCGCCCTGCGCTCGAGCTACGAGAACGCCGCCATCGACCTGCAGACCGCCCGCAACGACCTGGAGCGCCAGACCAAGGCCTACGAGGCCGGCGCGGTCGCCGGCATGCAGGTCGAGAAGGCCCGCGACGCCCTGGAGAAGGCGCGCATCACCGCCGCACACGCCAAGGACGGGCTGGGCCTGAAGGACGACAGCCTCAAGTTCGAGCTCCAGGCCAAGCAGCAGGCGCTGCAACGCCAGCAGCTGCTGGTGAAGGACCTGCAGCGCCAGGTCGCCGAGCTCGAGCTGCGCTCGCCGGTGGACGGCCAGGTCGGCCAGTTGCTGGTGGCCGAGCGCGCCAACGTGAACGCGGGGACCGGCCTGCTCACCGTCGTGGACCTGAGCGCGCTCGAGGTCCAGATGCAGGTGCCGGAGAGCTTCGCCCGCGACCTGGCCATCGGCATGCCCGGCGAGATCGCCGGCAACGGCCGCCAGTGGAAGGGCCTGGTCAGCAGCGTCTCGCCGGAGGTCGTCAACAACGAGGTCGCCGCGCGGCTGCGCTTCGACGGCGCCACGCCCGACCAGCTGCGCCAGAACCAGCGCCTGTCGGTGCGCGTGCTGCTGGACCGCCGCGAGAAGGTGCTGACCGTCGCGCGCGGCAGCTTCGTCGAGGACGGCGGCGGTCGCTTCGCCTACGTCGTGCAGGACGGCCAGGCCGTCAAGCGCCCGATCCGGCTGGGCGCGCAGAGCCTGTCCAAGGTC
>NZ_VOSR01000642.1:0-1310 GCF_007997345.1 Mitsuaria sp. TWR114 | reverse complement strand
GCGCCCATCGACGCCGGCGGCGAGCCCCGGGCTGTCGCGCCCGCGCGTGCCTCGATCCGCGATGTGGCCGAGGCCGCGGGCGTGTCGCTCAAGACCGTGTCCCGCGTGATCAACGAGGACGCGGCCGTGCGTCCGGAGATGCGCGAGCGCGTGCGCCAGGCCATCGCCGCGCTGAACTACCAGTCCGATCCGCTGGCGCGCAGCCTGCGCGGCACGCATTCCTTCGCCCTGGGCCTGGTCTACAGCAACCCGAACGCGCATTACCTGGTCAGCCTGCAGAACGGCGTGCTGTCGGCCTGCCGCGAGCAGGGCTACGGCCTGCAGATCCATCCCTGCAGCACGCCGGCCCACGGCTCCATCGAGGAACTGCTGGCCCTGGTGCGGCGCTCGCGCCTGGCGGGCCTGGTGCTGGCGCCGCCGATGTCGGAGCAGCGCGATCTGGTCCAGGCGCTGGCGGCGCACGGCGTGGCGGTGATCCGCATCGTTTCGGCCGGCGACGACCCGCGCGACATGCAGGACTGCGTGCGCGTGGACGACCGCCGCGCCGCCCATGCCGTCACCGAGCACCTCATCCAGCTGGGCCACAGCCGCATCAGCTTCCTCTGGGGCGAGGGCTACTACGAGTCCAGCGTCCAGCGCTATGCCGGCTACATGGACGCGATGCGCGACTACGGCGTGGAGGTCGATCCACAGCTGGTGCTGGAGGGCGAGTTCAACTTCAACTCCGGCTTCCGCCGCGCTCGCAAGCTGCTGGCGATGAGCGCGCCGCCGACGGCCGTGTTCGGCAGCAACGACGAGATCGCGGCCGGCGTGCTGGCGGCGGCCCGCTCGGTCGGCTTCGATGTGCCGAGCGACCTGGCCATCGCCGGCTTCGAGGACAGCCCGTTCTCGCAGCTCACCTGGCCGCCGCTGACGACCGCGCGGCAGGACACGGTCGAGATCGGCCGCCGCGCCGCGCTGCGGCTGATCGAGCGCGTGCGCCACGCCCAGTCGGGCCGGCCGCTGGACCTGGGCGCCGAGCAGTTCACGCCCGAGCTCGTGGTGCGGGGGCTCCGCCGCGCCCCCGCGCCGCCGCTGAGACCGTCATGCGACGCCACCCCCTCCTGCGCGCGATGACGGCTCGACTGTCCCGGTTGGCCGTGCTGGCGAGTCTCGCGCTGCCGCTGGCCGTCATGCCGGCGCTGGCCGAAGCCGCCACGCGCATCGACGTCAACGACGGCTGGCAGTTCCGCACCGATCCGAAGGACGAAGGCGTGGCCGCCGGATGGACCGGTGCCGTGCCGGCGCACACGCGCAGCGTGAGCGTGCCC
>NZ_VOSR01000641.1:0-993 GCF_007997345.1 Mitsuaria sp. TWR114 | reverse complement strand
GCTGAATGCGCTGATGCTGGCCGCGACGCCGGTGCTGGGCGGCCATTACGTCGTCGATGTCCTGGCCGGCGTGGCGATCGCGCTGCTGGCCATCGCCGCGGTGCCGCATCCCGCCCCGCCGCCGCAGCGGGCCGCACCTCTTCGCCCCGGCCGTCGCGGGGACACACCGATCCATGACCAGACAGGGAGTCCACCATGACCCAGCCGTTGAACACCGAGGGCCGCCTCACCGAATGGCTGCTGCGCAGCTTCGCGCTGCTGGCGCTGGCCTTCGTGCTGGCCCGCTGGGGCTACGCCTGGTGGCAGGACCCGTCGCGCGGCACGCTGCTGCTGCTCATCGTCTCCGAGAGCTACACGCTGGCGCTGGTGCTGCTGGCGCGACGCGCCGAGCGCCGCGACCTGTCGCTGCCCGCGATCGCCGCCACGCTCTACGCGACCGGCTTCGTCGCGCTGCTCACGCCCAGCGGCACGCAGGCCCACGCGCCCGAATGGGTGGGCGCCTCGCTCCAGCTCGCCGGCCTGCTGTGGCAGTTCTCGGCCAAGGTCGCGCTGGGGCGCTCCTTCGGCCTGCTGCCGGCGCAGCGCGGCCTGGTCGTGCGCGGCCCCTACCGGGTGGTGCGTCATCCCATCTACCTGGGTTACCTGATCGGCCACGCCGGCTTCCTGCTCGTCAACGCCTCGCCGCGCAACGCCGCGGTGCTGGCCCTGCTGTACGTGGCGCAGGTCGTGCGCATGCGGCGCGAGGAAGCGGTGCTCGACGACGCGCAAACCGGCTACCGCGCCTACCGCCGCCGCGTGCCGTGGCGCCTGATCCCCTTCGTCTACTGAGCCGGGCCGCGCCGCGCGCCAAGGAGGAATCTCCCCCCTCGCCCGCCCGCAAGCTCCCGCGCGCCCGACGCCCCCGCTGCCTAGCATTCTTCCCATGAGCCCCCTGCCCACCGTCCCCGTCGTCCCGGCCCCGCCCAGCCCGTTCGGCGTCCTGCTGGTCGACGA
>NZ_VOSR01000640.1:0-719 GCF_007997345.1 Mitsuaria sp. TWR114 | reverse complement strand
GACGATCAGCGTGGCGGCGGCCGCGGCGCGCGCGGCGGCAAGCAAACGGGACGGGGTCGATGTCATTCGCGTAACCTCCTTGTGCGCACCGGCATATCGTGTGCCAGCCGCGGGAATTCAAGAGCAGGGAGCCCCGAGGATAATCGCCCTCCCATGAGCGCCCCCCTTCAGAACGACGTCTTCCTGCGCGCCTGCCTGCGCCAGCCCACCGAATACACCCCCGTCTGGCTGATGCGCCAGGCCGGCCGCTATCTGCCTGAATATCGCGACACCCGCGCCAAAGCCGGCAGCTTCATGGGCCTGGCCACCAACACGGACTACGCGACCGAGGTCACGCTGCAGCCGCTGGAGCGTTACCCGCTCGACGCGGCCATCCTCTTCAGCGACATCCTGACCGTGCCGGACGCGATGGGCCTGGGCCTGTCGTTCGCGCAGGGCGAGGGCCCCAAGTTCGAGAAGGTCGTGCGCGACGAGGCGGCGGTGAACGCGCTGGCCGTGCCCGACATGGACAAGCTGCGCTACGTCTTCGACGCGGTGAGCTCGATCCGCCGCGCGCTGAACGGCCGCGTGCCGCTGATCGGCTTCTCCGGCAGCCCGTGGACGCTGGCCTGCTACATGGTGGAGGGCGGCGGCTCCGACGACTATCGCCACGTCAAGAGCCTGATGTACGCGCGCCCGGACCTGATGCACCGCATCCTGTCCATCAACGCCGACGCGGT
>NZ_VOSR01000064.1:0-11162 GCF_007997345.1 Mitsuaria sp. TWR114 | reverse complement strand
GCGTCCTGGCCGTTGAAGGCCGACAGCAGTTCTTCCGCGCGGAAGCTGCCGGTGAACGGCGCGGCGCCATTGGCGACGGCGGTGGTCGCCGCATCGTCGAAGACGGTGTTGAAGAAGTTGTCGGCCGATCCGCCGCGGCGGTTGAACAGCTGGACGGTGGTGCCGGTCGGCGCGATCAGCCAGATCGCCAGGTCGGCGTCATAGGTGTGGCGCAGGTCGACGATCGAGACGTTGACGTCGCTCAGCGTGCCGCGGGTGTCGACGTTCAGCGTGGAGGTCACGACGCAGCGGTCGCAGATGGCGGTCGGCGTGGTGCTGGAGGCGGTCACGACCGCGGCTTGGGCGGTGAAGGCGGTGGTCAGGGAGGCGGCGCAGACGGCCAGCAGACGCTTGAAGTTCATGGAGTCAGGGTCACAAAAAAGGTGGCTTGTGACTCCATGTAAGCAGTGTTCATGCCAATGAATTAGGGATGGCGTTCGAATCCCTTCTGGCATAGGCACTTGGCGCTGTTTCCGTGAACAATTCCCGGCGCTCCGCGCGTGCGGTTTTAACGAACTGTCAAGAATCCCGACGTTGGCTGCTTGCGCCGTCCCCTCAGCTGATGCGAGGGCCGAGGGGATGAAACGGATTTCTGGGACTCAGAACCGATAGCCCACGCCGACGCCGATCAGCAGCGGATCGATCTTGAACTTGCCGACCGACGCGCCCTTGGAGCGCACCTCGGTGTCCATCTTGAGCTTCTTGATGTCGAGGTTGATCGACCACCTCGGATCCAGCATCACGTCGAAACCGACCTGCAGGGCCAGGCCGACGCTCTGCTTCTCGATGCTGGGCGCCAGCGCCGCCTGCACGGCCGGCTCGAAGCGGGCGCTGGAGAAGCGCGTGTAGTTGAGGCCGGCGCCAAGGTAGGGGCGGAACTGCCCGTCCGGGTTGAAGTGGTACTGCAGCGTCAGCGTCGGCGGCAGGTGCTTCACGGTCCCGATGCGCACGCCGTTGCTGCGCAGCGTGTGCCGTTGCGGCACGGTCAGGATCAGCTCGGTCGCCAGGTTCGGCGTGATGAAGTAGCTGATGTCGACTTCGGGAATCGTCTTGCGGCTCAGCGACAGGCCGAGCCCGGTCCGGTCCTTGTCCGCCGGGTCGATGTTCACCGCGCGGGCGCGGATCACCCAGGGGCTGCCCTGCGCATGCGCGGGCAGCGCGGTGGTCGTCATCAGCGCCGTGAGCGCCATGAGCGCCGCGGCGCCGAGGGACAAGCGGGATCGGGTGGGGATGCGGGACATACGTTCACTCCTGGTCAATGGGTGACCGGCATTGAACGTGGGCCCCGGGCCGCTGGCCTTGACCGTTCACAAGGAACGGCGGCGCGGCATGAAGACCGCCCGCGGCGGCGCGGACCGCTTGCGCGGGGTCAAGCTTGGGCGGCGAGACCGAGGCGTTTGCACAACTCCAGCGTCAGCGCGCTCTGGTTGAGCGTGTAGAAGTGCAGCCCCGGCACGCCGCCGGCGATCAGGCGCTCGCACAGTCGCGTGACGACGTCCAGGCCGAAGGCGCGCACGGAGGCGGCGTCATCCATGTAGCCCTCCATCTTCAGCGCGACCCAGCGCGGGATCTCGATGCCGTCGCGCTGCGCGAACTGCGCGATGCGCGCGTAGTTGTTGATCGGCATGACGCCCGGCACGATCGGCACCTCCACGCCCAGGGCGCGGGAGGCCTCGACGAAGTGGAAGTAGGCATCGGGGTTGTAGAAGAACTGCGTGATCGCGCCGCTGGCGCCGGCGCGCACCTTGTCGGCGAAGAACTGCAGGTCGCGCGCCGCGTAGCGCTGCTGCGGGTGGTACTCGGGATAGGCCGCGACCTCGATGTCCCAGTCCTCGCCCTGCGTCTCGCGGATGAAGCGCACCAGCTCGGCGGCGTAGCGGAACTCGCCCGCCGTGGCCGTGCCGCTGGGCAGGTCGCCGCGCAGCGCGACGACGCGGCGGATGTCCTGCGCGCGGTAGGTCGCCAGGATCTCGGCGATGTTCTCGCGCGTGGAGCCGACGCAGGACAGGTGCGGCGCGGCGTCGAAGCCCTGCGACGCGATGTCGGCGACGGTCGACAGCGTCTTCTCGCGCGTGGAGCCGCCGGCGCCGTAGGTGACGCTGAAGTACTGCGGATTCACCGCGCGCAGTTCCTGCACGACGGTCTTGAGCTTCTCGGTGCCGACGGGCGTGTTGGGCGGGAAGAATTCGATGCTGACCGGCGTCGTCATGGTTGTTGGATCCAGATGAAGAATTCGGTGTTGCCGTCGCCACCGGTGACGGGGCTTTCGAACCAGCCCTTGACGACGAGGTCGCGCTTCTCGGCGGCGGCCACGGCCTGTTCCTTGACCACGGCGTACTGCGACTTGTCCTTGACGATGCCGTTCTTGTTCAAGGCCTTGGGGCCGAGCTCGAACTGCGGCTTGATCAGCAGCAGCGCCTGGCCTTGCGGCTTGAGCCAGCCGGCCACGTGCTTGATCGTGCCGATCATCGAGATGAAGCTCAGGTCGCCCACGACGAGGTCGAAAGGCTCGGCGGGCACATAGTCCTTCACGTGCATGCCTTCGAGGGCCGTCACGCGCGGGTCGGCCTTCAAGGTCTCGTGCAGCTGGCCGTGGCCGACGTCGATGCCGGTCACGTGCGCCGCGCCGGCCTTGAGCAGCACGTCGGTGAACCCGCCCGCGCTCTGGCCCATGTCCAGGGCCGAGAAACCGGCCACCGACACGCCGACCTTGGCCAGCGCACCCTCGAGCTTGAGCCCGCCGCGCGAGACGTAACGCAGTTCGGCATCGTTCGTCACGCGCATGGGGGTGGTCTCGGGCAGGTCCTCGCCGCACTTGCGCACGACGGTCCAGCCCTTGGGGCCTTCCCACTCGACCGCGCGTGCGTCGATCAGCCGCTGGGCAGCCGAGCGCGTGGGCGCCAGGCCAAGGGAAAGAAGCCGCTGATCAGCACGCATGGTCGGGTCTCGGTTCAGTCGACGGTCAGTCGATCAATAGCGGTAGGTGTCGGGCTTGTAGGGACCGGCCTTGCTGACGCCGATGTAGGCGGCCTGCTCGTCGGTCAGCTCGCTCAGCTGCGCGTTCAGCGTCTTGAGCTGCAGGCGCGCGACGTGCTCGTCCAGGTGCTTGGGCAGCACGTAGACCTGGCCCACGGCATAAGCGTCCTTGTGCGCGAACAGCTCGATCTGCGCGATGGTCTGGTTGGCGAAGCTCGAGGACATCACGTAGCTCGGGTGGCCGGTGCCGCAGCCCAGGTTCACGAGGCGGCCCTTGGCCAGCAGGATGATGCGCTTGCCGTCCGGGAAGATCACGTGGTCCACCTGCGGCTTGATCTCTTCCCACTCGTACTGCTCGAGCGAGGCGACGTCGATCTCGTTGTCGAAGTGACCGATGTTGCAGACGATCGCGTTGTGCTTCATCGCAGCCATGTGCTCGTGGCGGATCACGTTCTTGTTGCCGGTCGTGGTCACGAAGATGTCGGCCTTGTCGGCGGCGTATTCCATCGTCACGACGCGGAAGCCCTCCATCGCGGCCTGCAGCGCGCAGATCGGATCGATCTCGGTGACCCAGACCTGGGCCGACAGCGCGCGCATCGCCTGCGCCGAGCCCTTGCCCACGTCGCCGTAGCCGGCGATCACGGCGATCTTGCCGGCGACCATGACGTCGGTGGCGCGCTTGATGCCGTCCACCAGCGACTCGCGGCAGCCGTAGAGGTTGTCGAACTTGCTCTTGGTGACCGAGTCGTTGACGTTGATCGCGCGGAACAGCAGCGTGCCCTTGGCCGACATCTCCTTCAGGCGATGCACGCCGGTGGTCGTTTCCTCGGTCACGCCGATGATCTCGGCGCTCTTGCGGGTGTACCAGGTCGCGTCTTCGGCGATCTTCTTCCTGATCGCGGCGAACAGGATGCGCTCTTCCTCGCTACCCGGATTGGCCAGGACCGACAGGTCCTTCTCGGCCTTCTGGCCCAGGTGCATCAGCAGCGTCGCGTCGCCGCCGTCGTCCAGGATCATGTTGGGGCCTTCGCCCGCTTCGCCCTTGGCGCCGAACTCGAAGATGCGGTGGGTGTAGTCCCAGTAGTCTTCCAGCGTCTCGCCCTTGTAGGCGAAGACGGGGGTGCCGACGGCGACCAGCGCGGCGGCGGCGTGGTCCTGCGTCGAGAAGATGTTGCACGAGGCCCAGCGGACTTCGGCGCCCAGCGCCTGCAGCGTCTCGACCAGCACGGCGGTCTGGATCGTCATGTGCAGCGAGCCGGTGATGCGCGCGCCCTTGAGCGGCTGGGCCGCGGCGTATTCCTCACGGATCGCCATCAGCGCGGGCATCTCGCTCTCGGCGATCTTGATCTCCTTGCGGCCCCAGTCGGCCAGCGACAGGTCTTTGATCAGGTACTGGTCTTGGGCCAGCGGCTTCAGTTGGGCGTTCATGCGGACTCCTGCGAGGAAGGGCCGTCGACGCCAGCGATCAGGACATGGGGAGAAGTGGGGAGGGCACTTGCCGCTCGGTCCTCACCCGGCCTGCGAAGGGTCGACGGGTGAGCGCGGTTGCCATGGCCGCGGGCACGTCGCCGCGCGGCGGTTCCGAGCCTGGCCTCGATGGGATGGGAGGTCGCAACGCTCCTCGGAACAGGGCGCGATTGTAGACATGTTCCGTTCGACGGCTTGATGACAGCGTCACGGTCGGGGCCACAATCGCCCCTTATGCGAACGATCCCCCCGCTCAGCGACTGTCCCCGCGCGGCCTGGCTCCCCCTGCGCGGGGTGCTGACCGACATCGACGACACCCTGACGGCCGAGGGCGACATCGCCCCCGCCGCGCTGGCGGCCCTGCATCGGCTGCAGGGCGCCGGCGTCCCGGTCATCGCGATCACCGGCCGGCCCGCGGGCTGGAGCGCGCCCTTCGCGTTGGACCGGCCCCTGCGGGGGATCGTGGCGGAGAACGGCGGGGTGCTGCTGCACCGGGAGAACGACGCGCTGGTCACCGAGTTCGCCCAGGACGACGCGACGCGACGGGAGAACTTCGCGCGTCTGCAGGCCTGCGCGGGGGCGATCGTGGCGACGGTGCCGGGCGCCCAGCTGGCGCGCGACAGCGCGGGGCGGCTGACCGACATCGCGGTCGACCACAGCGAATTCACGCGGCTGGACGACGACGCGATCGCCGCCGTCTGCGACCTGATGCGCGCCCATGGGCTGGTGGCGACGGTGAGCTCGATCCACGTCAACGGCTGGATCGGGGAACACAGCAAGTGGACCGCCGCCCAGTGGGCGGTGAAGCGGCTGACCGGGCGAGCGTTCGATCCGCGGGAGTGGGTCTATGTCGGCGACTCGACGAATGACCAGCTGATGTTCGAGCGGGTGCCCCTGTCGGTGGGGGTGGCCAACATCGCGCGTTTCCTGCCGATGCTGGATCACCCGCCGGCCTACGTCACCGCCAGCGAGCGCGGCGACGGTTTCGCGGAAGTGGCCCGCGCCTTGCTGGCCGCGGCCGGCTGAGGGCGGGTCGGCGCGTCCTCGACGGCCGGGACGCGCGGCCGGGGCTGGCGCCCTTCGACCGGATCCCAGGCATGCCGCCCGACCAGCGCCGACACTCCCGGCCAGTCATGCCCGCGCGGCAGCACCCGCGCCAGGCTCGCATGGCTGACGCGTCCGCCGACGGCCACGAGCCGCTCCGCCACCTCGATGCGCCGGCGCCGCAGCCGCGGCAGCAGCCAGCGGTTGGTCGGGCGCTCGCGCAGCACGCTGGGATGCGGCATGCAGCGGTGCTCCGCCATCAGCAGGTGGCGCAGCAGCACCTCCAGTCCGAACGGGTCGAGGTGGCGCCAGTCGGTGCTCAGCCGCGCCAGCGCGAAGCGCAGGTTGGCCTGGGCGTCGGAACGCGCGACATGGAAACGGTTCTGGCCAGTCATGAACATCGGGGCCTCCGATCGGGGGAGATCGATGCGCCCGCGCGGCAAGCGCGGCGCCTGTCCTGGATGTCGGCGGGCGCGCGGGGGTTCTGAAGCCCGAGGATGTCCCCAAAAACGTCACGAAACGCAAACGCCCCTCGACCTGAGGGGGGCCTCGTCGGAGGGAGGCGAGACCCCCGAACGTGGACGGGGCCGCCGGAAAAAGCGAAGGGCCGCGCGAGGCGGCCCTTCCGGGTGGGGGTGAGGCGTCAGCCGGCCTCGGGGTGGCGGGCCTTCCAGGCGCGCATCGCTTGCCGGTAGCGGTCCATCGCCAGGTCGTGCAGGTCGAAGATGCACGGGTCGCAGCCGTTGCCGCAGCAGGCGTCGATGTCCGGCTGCACGGGCGGCTGGGGCATCGGGTCGTCGGCCTCGAGCGAGGCCGGCGCCGCGGCGGGGTCGGGCAGGGCGGTGGTCATGACCGGGAGGCTCCGCGAGGGCTTCGGCCCCCGCGGCGCACGCTCAGCGACGGACCGGCGGCGGTCCCGAGTGGGCCGAGCGCTGCAGGTGACGGAAGGTGATCCGGCCCTTGGTCAGGTCGTAGGGCGACATCTCCAAGGAGACGGCGTCGCCAGCCAGGATGCGGATGTGATGCTTGCGCATCTTGCCGCCCGTGTAGGCGATGACCTGGTGGCCGTTCTCCAGCGTCACGCGAAAGCGCGAGTCCGGCAGGATTTCGTTGACGACACCCTGCATTTCAATCAGTTCTTCCTTGGCCATACGGGAGGCTCCTTTCTTGAAATCGATAAGGGCGCCGGCCGCGGTCTGCCGCGGGCCTTCGCCTCGGGAATCACGGGCGCGCCGTCAATGGCAGCGCGCCCAGGCCGTGCCTTCGGTCTCCGCGTAGCGCAACGCGGCGCGGCGGGTCTCGAAGGTCGGCACGAATCGCATGACGCGATCGATGCTGGCCATGCCGCGTCCCGATCGGATCGAGACGGCCGCGGCGAATCCGCCGTCGGCATGGGGTTTGGTCATCGGTGAGACAAGGAATCGCCCCACCTCAATGCTTTTGGTTCGCATAGTTTTCATGAGGTGTGCGCCTTGACAGGCAATCGCAATAAGCAACCGTCTTGGCGCGGTTTGGGAATGTGCCCTTTCCCTGTTTCGATGGCGCGAAGCCGGGGCGGGACACGAAGAGGTGCTCCAGCAGCCGTTCGCCCAAGGACGATCGAACCGGCCGAAGCCAGAAACGCGCAAGCGCACGAACCGGGGGTTGATGCTGGTGCGAGCCGCTCGCAGAAAGGTCCGTGAGAGGGACCGGAGGGGCTGCAGAAGAAGACCTGAAGAGGGTGGTCTTGTGCGAATCAAGCTGCGGATTGTAGCGCAAGCGCGCGAATTGCGCAGCGTCGCTTGCAGTCAGGACGCGGGGATCGTGCGGAAGGGCCGGCGGTTGGCGGGCGGCGCAAGCCCGACGAGCGCGACGAGCACCGCCTGCCGGTCGCGGCGGATCGTGCAAGCGGTCCGCCGGAACGGGCATGCGGCCCCGGGGGCCGCTGCCTACGATGAATCCATCCCTCGCGAGGTCCGCCGGCAAGCGCCCCCGTCGAGGGGAAATCCCTCCACCCTGTCATCCCTCCAAGGACGGAATCCCATGAGCAAGATCTGGTTCATCACCGGCGCCAACCGCGGCTTCGGGCTGGAGATCGCCAAGGCGGCGCTGGTCGCCGGCGATCGCGTCGTCGCCACCGGCCGCGATGTCGCGGCGCTCCAGGACGCCTATGCGGCGCACGCCGACGCCGTGCTGTGCCTGCCGCTGGACGTCAGCCGCGAGGCCGACGCGGTCCACGCGGTCGAGCAGGCCGTCGCGCGCTTCGGTCGCATCGACGTGCTGGTCAACAACGCGGGGTATGGCCAGCTGGGCCTGTTCGAGGCCATCGGCGCCGACGACATCGAGCGCCAGTTCGCCACCAACGTCTTCGGCCTGATGCACGTCACCCGGGCGGTGCTGCCGGTCATGCGCCGGCAGCGCGACGGTCACGTGATCAACATCGCCTCGGTCGGCGGTTTCCGCGGCTTCGATGGCGCGGCGGTCTACTGCGCGACGAAGTTCGCCGTCGATGGCTTCAGCGCCTCGCTGGCGCCGGAGCTGGCCGGCTTCAACATCCGGGTGACGGTGGTTGAGCCCGGCTTCTTCCGGACCGACTTCCTGGACGCCAGCTCGGTGCGCTACGGCACCCGGACGATCGCGGACTACGCCGCGCTGCCGCGGCCGCCGCTGTCCACCTACGAGGCCTACAACCACCGGCAGCCGGGGGATCCGGCCAAGCTGGGCCGGGCCTTCGTCGAGTTGGCCGCGATGCCGACGCCGCCGCTGCATTTCGTGGCGGGCTCCGATGCGCTGGGCATGGCGCGCGAGACCTTCGGCCAGCGTCTCGCCGAGGTCGAGGCGCATGCCGCGCTGTCGGCCTCGCTGGACCGCGACGACGCTTGACCGACGACCGCCGACGGCCGCCGACGGCCGCCGCCGGGCGCTCAGGCCAGCGCCCGCGCGGGCGGCGTGTCCCGGCGCCTGGCGGCGTCGCGCGAGGGCGGGCTGCCGTAGAGCCGGCTGTACTCGCGGCTGAACTGGGACGGGCTCTCGTAGCCGACCGCGTGGCCGGCGCGCGCGACCTCCAGTCCCTCCGCGATCAGCAGCCGGCGCGCTTCCTGCAGCCGCAACTGCTTCTGGTACTGCAGCGGGCTCATCGAGGTCAGCGCGCGGAAGTGGTGGTGCAGCGAGGACGCGCTCATGTGCGCCTCTCTGGCGAGCGCCTCGATGCGCAGCGGCTGGGCGTAATTCGCCTTCAGCCAGCGGATGGCGCGGTGCACGCGCTGCGTCTGGCTGTCGGCGCGCGCGACCTGTGCCAGCCGCTCGCCCTGCTCGCTGCGCAGCACGCGGTAGACGAGCTCGCGCATCGCCATCGGCGCCAGCGCGGCATGGTCCTCGGGATGGTCCAGCAGCCGTACCAGCCGCCCGGCCGCGTCGAGCATGTCGGGGGTCACCGCGCTGACGAAGAGGCCGCGGCCCGTGTCCTCGGCGCCGCGGGCGGTCGCCGCGGCCGGCGCCGGGGACGGACGGGAGAGCGCCCCTGGCGGTGGCGACGCCGGGCCGCGCGGCGGGCCGCTGCGCGCGACCAGCTCGGCGACCTCCTCCGGATCGAAGTCCAGGCGCAGGCAGAGGTAGGGCCGCTCCGGCGTGGCGTTGATGACGCGGCCGCTGACCGGCAGGTCGGTGGTGAAGACCATGAAGCGCGCCGCGTCGTAGACGTAGCGCTCGTCGCCCAGGTGGACTTCCTTGGCGCCCTGTGCGATCACGCACAGCGAGGCCGGCTGCACCGCATGCGCCATTTCGCCGCCCGGCGCGTCCAGCCGGATCGCCCAGACCCGCGGCAGCACCGTCGGCCATAGGCCCTCGCGCGGCGCATGGCGGCGCAGCATCGCGCCGAGCTCGGCGATCGCATCGGGCGCGGCCATCGCCGCGTCGGTGTCGGTGTGAGTGAAGGTCGTGTCCATGGCCCCGCTCATCCCGCGCGCAGCAGTTGCTCGATGTCGGTCCGCGGCGGCGTGCCGAAGAGGCGCCGATATTCGCGGCTGAACTGCGAGGCGCTTTCGTAGCCGACCTGGTGCGCCGCGGCCGCCGCATCCAGCCCGCTGCCCAGCATCAGCCGCCGCGCATGCTGCAGCCGCAGCTGCTTCTGGTACTGCATCGGCGACATGCTGGTCAGCTGCTTGAAGCGCTGGTGCAGCGTCGAGGCGCTCATGTGCGCCACGGCGGCCAGCTCGTCGATGCTGATCGCCTCGCTGAAGCGGCGGTTCAGTTCGTCGAGCGCGCGGGACAGGCGGCGCGTGGCGCTGTCCTGCTGCGCCAGCGCGCGCAGGCGCGGTCCGAGCGGGCCGGTCAACACCCGGTAGAAGATCTCCCGCTGCAACAGCGGTCCCAGCACGCGCTGGTCCTGCGGCGAGTCCAGCAGCTGCATCAGCCGCAGCGCCGCGCCCAGCAGCGACTCGGACACCGGTGCGACGTTCAGCCCCGACTGCGCCCCCGGCGGCGCATCGGTGCCGGCCGGGCCGACCTCCAGCATCAGCTCCGCCAGCGTCGCGGTGTCGCAGCCGATGCGCACGCACAGGTAGGGCTTGTCCGGCGTCGCCTCGATCACGCCGCCCTTGGGCAGCATCGGCATCGAGACCAGCAGGAAATGCAGCGGGTCGTAATACAGCGTCTCGGTGCCGAGCTCCACCTTCTTGCGGCCCTGCAGCACGATCGCCAGGCCGGGCTCGTAGAGCGCCGGCGCGGTCTTGGGGGTGCTGCAGCTGGCCTTGATCAGCTGCAGGCAGGGGATCGCCGTGGCGGACGTGCCGTCGCCATCGACATGCCGGAGCGTCAGATCCACCATCTGCGCGCGCAGTGCCTGCAGCGCGTCGGGGAAGCCGTCGGCGAGAGGAATCGGAGTGGGTGCGACCATGCGGCGGATTGTGCAAGGCCGTCGCGCGCGCCGCCAGCGCCCGCGCGCGTGGGGAAGCGGGTTCCGGAGGATTGGGCAAGGACGGGCGAGCTTTGCGCTGGTCCCGGGTGGGGGCGGATTCCTAAGCTGACAGGCATCGCGGCGGTCATGCCGGCCGCCGCGCAGACCTTGTCTTCGAAGGAGCAGCACCATGACCATCATGTCCAGGGAACCGATCAACAACCTGCCGCAGTTGCCGCGCCGCCGGCTCGGCGCCCACGGGCCGGAGGTCTCCGCGCTCGGACTCGGCTGCATGGGGATGTCCGATTTCTACGGCCCCGCCGACGAGGCCACCTCGATGGCCGTCCTGCACCGGGCGCTGGACCTCGGGATGAATTTCCTCGACACCTCCGACATCTACGGCAACGGCGCCAACGAGCGCCTGCTGTCGGGCCTGCTGGCCAACCGCCGGCGCGAGGTCGTGCTGGCGACCAAGTTCGGCATCGTCCGCAATGCCGACGGGCTGTCGGCCGGCGTCAACGGCAAGCCCTCGCATGTCCACGCGTCCTGCGACGCCAGCCTGCGCCGACTGGGCGTCAACCACATCGACCTGTACTACCTGCACCGCGTCGACCGGTCGGTGCCGATCGAGGAGACCGTCGGCGCGATGGCCGAGCTGGTGCGCGCCGGCAAGGTGCGCCATCTCGGGCTGTCGGAGGCCTCGGCCGAGACCATCCGCCGCGCCCATCGCGTGCATCCGATCGCGGCGGTGCAGTCGGAGTAC
>NZ_VOSR01000639.1:0-17414 GCF_007997345.1 Mitsuaria sp. TWR114 | reverse complement strand
TGCTCGCGGTCATCGGCTGGCTGGCGCGACCGGTTCTGGATCCGGCGAGCGGCGAGGCGCCGGGCCTGGACGACGTCCACGAGCGCGTCGCCCAATGGCGCGCGGCGGTGGACAAGCAGATCCGGCGCTTCGACCGCCTCGATGCCGAGGGCCGGCATCACCTGCGTCGTCGCTTGCGTCGCCTGCGGCTGGCGCTGGAACTGAGCGCTGCCGTGCCTGGTGGCGCGGCGGGCCGGCGGTTGTCGAAGAAGGAAATCGAGGCGCGCGGCAAGCTGCTCGCGCGGGTCCATGAGGCCGCTCAGCGGCTGGGCGCGCTGAACGACCTCGAGGTCGGCCTCGCGCAGGCCCGCGAGCAGCTGGCGATGGCGATGGCCAGCGGCGACGTGCCCGCCGCGGCGCAAGCGGGGTTCTCGCTGGGCTGGCTGCGGCCCCGCCAGCGGCAGGCGCTGGAGAAGGCGCGCAAGGCGGTGCGGGCCGTCAAGCCCGCGACGCCGGCCAAGCCCTCCAAGGGGAAGAACTAGAGGGAGAGGCGCCCGGGCGCACCGAGCGGACCCAGCGCGCCGGACCGAGCCGTCCGAGCGGACGCGTCGTCAGGCGCTTCCACCCAGGTGCCGCGCGGCGCCCAGCATCTCGTGGACGTCGTGCGTCATCACCGCGAGGAAGGCCGCCAGGCCGATGTAGTAGGCGGCGTACTCCCACTTCACGCGGGTCGGGACCGCGTAGTAGGTGAGCGCCTCGTCGCTGTCGGCTCTGTACTTCCAGGCCTTGACCAGCTGCGGGCCCGCCATCAGCGCGATCAGCAGCAGCATCGGGCTGGGCCGGTACAGGAACAGCCCGACCAGCACCGGCACGCCGGCGAACCAGATCCGCGGCGACAGCACCGCGGTGATCCGGCCGCCGTCGAAGGGCGACAGCGGGATCAGGTTGAACAGGTTCAGGAAGAAGCCGGCATACGAGACCGCCAGCAGCCAGTCCAGGTTCCAGCTCCGCGCCAGCAGGTAGCAGACGGTGGCGCCGACAGTGCCCAGCAGCGGCCCGCCCAGGCCGATGTAGGCCTCGGTCTGCGCGTCGTGGGGCATGTGCTTGAGCTCGACCCAGGCGCCGACGAAGGGAATGAAGGTCGGCAGCCCGACGTCCAGGCCCTTCTGGCGCGCGGCGATGAAGTGGCCCATCTCGTGCACGAACATCAGCGCGACGAAACCCACCGCGTAGCGCCAGCCGTAGACCCAGGCGTAGAGCAGCACCGACAGCAGCATCGTGCCGCCGCTGAGCAGCAGCTTGCTCAGCTTGGCGCCCGACAGCAGCAGCAACAGCAGCTTGGTCATCGCCTCAGGACTCCGCGGCTTCGGACTTCTTGCGGCCGAACAGCTTCAGGATCGCGCCGCCGAAGGCCACGCCCGCCAGCAGGATGACCTTGGCGAACTTCAGGAAGAAGGCGCCGATCACCGCCAGCAGGCCCAGCTTCTTCGCACCGACACCCAGCACCAGCGCGGCCAGGCCGTACTCGGCCACGTGGTCGGTGCTCGCGTTGAAATCGGCGTAGCGCTTGCCGTCGTTGAACTCCAGCGCGCCCAGCAGCTGCTGCGCATCGCCCTGGTACTTGGGCAGGTCGTTCAGGCCGGTGACCAGGTTGAGCGACATGTAGCCCTCGCGGCCCAGCGCATAGGTGTTGTAGTTGACGCCCAGCGGCTCGTCGGCCGGCGCGCCCACCTCGCGCGACTTCATCGCCCACACCAGCCGGTGGGTGTCGGCCGCGTAGGTCGGCTGCTGCGCCCAGCCGGTGATCTCCAGCGCGCGGCCGCCCATCTTCTTGCGCTCCTCGTTGCTGGCCTCGGTGCCTTCCTTGAAGCTCTTGAGCATGTCGGCGGCGTCCCAGTGCTTGGCGTCGTCGTCCTTGATGTAGCCCGACTTCTCGAAGCGCAGCGTCGCGAACCACTCGCCGTCGCCGCGCGGGAACACCACGCCCTCCAGGTCGCTGTAATCGCCCGGGTTGCCCATCGCGTGCATCAGCTTGGCCGCATGCGGTTGCGGCACGTAGACCTTGCCCTCGGGCAGGTGCAGCACGGCCTGGGTGGACAGCTTGATGTCCTGCGGGCCCTTGACGATGTCGTTCTGCGCGGCGGCGATGACCTTGGCGAATTCGTTCTCGCCGGCCTGCGCCCAGACCGGCGCGGTGACCAGGGACAGCGCGCCCAGCAGGGCGGCGGCGAAGGCCCGCAGGGCGCGGGCGGGGGTGGTGGCAAGCATGGGGACTCCCTCGAAACGGACGGATGCACGGCCTCTGGCGGGCCGAGGGGTGCGAGTCTATCGATGTGGGCCATCGAAAAAGACGCACCTCCCCCTTCCGGGGGCGTCGCCGTGCGCCCAGGGTGACAAAAGACACACGGCCCGCCGGGGTGTCCCCCGGGGCGGGCCGTGTCGGTGACCGGGCGGACCGGGTGGTCCGCCGCTCAGGCTCGGCGGATCACGCCGCGTTCTGCCACTGCTGCTTCAGCTGCTCCCACTTCAGGCGCGCGGCCTTGACGTGGCGCTCCTTGACGTGGCCGTAGCCGCGGATGTCCTCCGGAATGCGGGCCAGGTCGACGGCCACCGGCAGGCGCTCGGCGCTCAGGCCC
Organism: Mitsuaria sp. TWR114; assembly: GCF_007997345.1. Classification (NCBI taxonomy): domain Bacteria; kingdom Pseudomonadati; phylum Pseudomonadota; class Betaproteobacteria; order Burkholderiales; family Sphaerotilaceae; genus Roseateles; species Mitsuaria sp. TWR114. Next base: position 14,799 of record NZ_VOSR01000639.1, on the reverse strand, counting down.
TTGGCCAGGATGGCCTCGATCGTCGCGCGGTAGTCGGCGATCAACTGGCGCTCCATCTTGCGTTCCTCGGTGTGGCCGAACGGATCGAAGGCGGTGCCGCGCAATCCCTTCATCTTCGCCAGCATGCCCATGGCCGGACGCACCCAGCCGCCGAAGGGGCGCTTCTGCAGCTCGCCCTTGTCGTTCTTCTTGGCGAGCATCGGCGGGGCCAGGTGGTGCACGACCTTGAAGTCGCCTTCGAACTGACCCTTGATCTTGTCGAGGAACTTCGTGTCCGTGTGCAGGCGGGCGACTTCGTACTCGTCCTTGTAGGCCATCAGCTTGAACAGATAGCGCGCGACGGCCTCGGTCAGCCGTGTGCCGCCTACCGGCTGCTCCGCTTGACGGACCTTCTCGACGAAGGTCCGGTACTGCTCGGCGTAGGCCGCGTTCTGGTAGTCGGTCAGGAACTCGACGCGCTTGGCGATCAGCTCGTCCACGCCCTGGCGCTTGACGAAGTTGATCACCTGCTGGGCCGCGAACAGCGACTGCACCGCGGCCAGGTCATGGGCGCAGCGACGGCCCCATTCGAAGGCGGCCTTGTTGTTGTCGACCTGCACGCCGTTGAGCTCGATGGCGCGCATCAGCGCGGCGTGGCTCAGCGGCACGCGGCCCTTCTGCCAGGCGAAGCCCAGCATCAGCGGGTTGGTGTACAGCGAGTCGCCCAGCAACTTCACCGCCACTTCCTCCGCGTCGAACATGCCCAGGTGCGGCGCGCCGACGGCCTTCTGCACCGCGGCCTCGCAGGCGGCGCCGGGGAAGGACCAGTTGGCGTCGTTGACCAGCGTGGCGGTGGGCGAGCCATGCGTGTTCAGCGCGACAAAGCTGCGGCCCTCGCGCATCACGGCCAGCGTCGTCTTGTTGGCGGCGACGATGGAATCGCAGGCGATGACCAGGTCGGCCTCGGCGGTGCCGACCTTGGTGCAGTAGATCGCGTCCGGCGAGTTGGCGATCTGGATGTGGCTCCAGGTCGCGCCGCCCTTCTGGGCGAGGCCCGCGGCGTCCTGCGTGACGACGCCCTTGCCCTCCAGATGCGCGGCCATGCCCAGCAGCTGGCCGATCGTGATCACGCCGGTGCCGCCGACGCCGGCCACCACGATGCCCCAGGCCTCGACCGGGTTGGGCACCAGCGGCTGCGGGATCGCCGGCAGCGAGGCGTCGAAGGGGCTGACGCGCTTGTCCTTCTTCGGCTTCCTGAGCTCGCCGCCCTCGATGGTGACGAAGCTCGGGCAGAAGCCCTTCACGCAGCTGAAGTCCTTGTTGCAGGTGTTCTGGTTGATCTGGCGCTTGCGGCCGAACTCGGTCTCCAGCGGCTCGACCGACAGGCAGTTCGATTGCACCGAGCAGTCGCCGCAGCCCTCGCAGACCAGCTCGTTGATGACGGTGCGCTTGGCCGGGTCGACCAGCTTGCCGCGCTTGCGACGGCGGCGCTTCTCGGTGGCGCAGGTCTGGTCGTAGATGATGACCGTGGTGCCGGGGATCTCGCGGAACTGGCGCTGGATGGCGTCGAGCTCGTCGCGGTGATGCACGGTCACGCCGGCCGCGAGCGGCTTGCCGTCGTACTTCTCCGGCTCGTCGGTGACGATGACCAGCTTGGCGACGCCTTCGCTGATCAGGCTGTTCATGATCTGCGTGACGCTGTGGCCCTCGGGGCGCTCGCCGACCTGCTGGCCGCCGGTCATCGCGACGGCGTCGTTGTAGAGCACCTTGTAGGTGATGTTCACGCCGGCGGCGATGGACTGGCGGATCGCCAGGATGCCGCTGTGGAAGTAGGTCCCGTCGCCGAGGTTGCTGAAGATGTGCTTCTCGTCGGTGAACGGCGCCTGGCCCACCCAGGGCACGCCTTCGCCGCCCATCTGGGTGAAGGTCGCGGTGTTGCGGCCCGGCATCCAGGTGACCATGTAGTGGCAGCCGATGCCGCCGACGGCGCGCGAGCCGTCCGGCACGCGAGTGCTGGTGTTGTGCGGGCAGCCGGAGCAGAACCAGGGCGTGCGGTCGGCGCCGCCGGCGGTCTTCTCCTCGCTCTTGAGCGACTGCTCCTTGGCGTCGATCAGCGCGACGCGCGAGTCCAGGCGCGCGGCCGTGTCGGCGTCCACGCCCAGCTTCTTCAGGCGCTTGGCGATGGCGCGGGCGATGATGGCCGGCGTCAGGTCCGCCTGCGGGCGCAGCAGCCAGTTGCTGCTGGGGTTGGGCTGGCTCCATTCGCCGCCGCTGCGGTCGCCGTCGGACTCGTCGAACTTGCCCAGCACGTTCGGGCGGACGTCGGGGCGCCAGTTGTACAGCTCTTCCTTGAGCTGGTACTCGATCATCTGGCGCTTCTCCTCGATGACGAGGATTTCCTGCAGCCCGGTGGCGAAGTCGCGGGTGATGGTGGCTTCCAGCGGCCACACGACGTTGACCTTGTGCAGCCGGATGCCCAGGCGGCGGCAGCTGTCGTCGTCCAGGCCCAGGTCGTGCAGCGCCTGGCGGGTGTCGTTCCAGGCCTTGCCGGAGGCGATCAGGCCGATGCGGTCGTTGGGCGTGCTGATGACGTTGTGGTTGAGCTTGTTCGCGCGGACGTAGGCGAGGGCGGCGTACCACTTGAAGTCCATCATCCGGGCTTCCTGGTCCAGCGGCGGATCGGGCCAGCGGATGTGCAGGCCGCCCGGGGGCATCTGGAAGTCGGTGGGCAGCACGATGTCGACGCGGTCGGGATCGATGGAGACGCTGCTGGAGGACTCGACGATCTCCTGGATCGTCTTGAGCCCGGACCACAGGCCCGAGAAGCGGCTCATCGCGAAGGCGTGCAGGCCCATGTCGAGGATGTCCTGGACGCTCGACGGGAAGAAGACCGGGAAGCCGACCGCCTTGAAGACGTGGTCGCTCTGGTGGGCGGCGGTGGAGCTCTTGGCGATGTGGTCGTCGCCGGCGATCGCGATCACGCCGCCATGCTTGCTGGTGCCGGCCATGTTGGCGTGCTTGAAGACGTCGATGCAGCGGTCGACGCCGGGGCCCTTGCCGTACCACATGCCGAAGACGCCATCGAATTTGGCCTTCTCGGGGAACAGCGCCATCTGCTGGGTGCCCCAGACGGCGGTGGCGCCGAGTTCCTCGTTGACGCCGGGCTGGAAGACGATGTTCTGCTTGGCCAGGTGCTTCTTGGCGGCCATCAGGGCCTGGTCGTAGCCGCCCAGCGGGGAGCCGCGGTAGCCGGAGATGAAGCCGGCGGTGTTCAGGCCGGCGATGGCGTCGCGGGTGCGTTGCAGCATCGGCAGGCGGACCAGCGCCTGGACGCCGCTCATGAAGGCGCGGCCCTCGTCGAGTGCGTATTTGTCATCCAGCGTGACCTTCTCGAGGGCGCGCAGGATGTGTTCGGGCAAGGGGGCGTTCATGCGGGGAGTCTCCTGATGGGTGGCTGACCTCCGGTCCCCGCTTGTGGCGGGGCCGTGTGCCGTGGCTGCCGACGCGTCGCCAGTATGGGCGCGCGCGGAAAACGCAGCGAACAGTGTAGGAAACAATGCCCGGCGAGTGTTTGCTAGTTCTCCGCCGTCGCGGGCTGTTTGAGCAAGAATCTTTCCCGAACCGGTTCAAGGAGTTCGTATGGCATCGAAAAATGGCGCATCAGGGAAAACCATGAGGGTGCCGGCAGGGTCGCCGGGCGGCGACGACGCCGAGGACGGGGTGGGGCCGGGCGGGTCGATCGGTGGGTCGAATGGATTGAATGGCGGGGCGCCGAACGGGGAACTCGACCGGTATCACGTGGCGATCCTGGCCGAACTGCAGCGCGAGGCGCGGTTGTCCAACGCCGAATTGGCGGCGCGCATCGGGTTGTCGCCGGCGCCGACGTGGCGGCGGGTGCGGTGGCTGGAGGAGCAGGGCTTCATCACCGGCTACCGCGCGGAGATCGACCGCCGCCGGCTGGGCCTGGGCGTGCTCGCGTTCGTGCGGGTGGACGCGGACCGCAACAACGGCGCCGCGACGAAGGAGCTGGAGGAGGCGATCCGGCAGCTGCCGGAGGTGATCGCCTGCCACTACATCAGCGGCGCGGGCACCTTCGAGCTCGAGGTCATGGCGACCGACCTGGATGCGTTCAGCCGGTTCTCGATCGACACGCTGCTGAACCTGCCGAACGTGAAAGATATCCACACGAGTTTCTCGCTCGGTGAAGTAAAGGCCGGCGGCGCATTACCGCTCGGGCATTTGAAACCGAAGGGATGAGCGACGGCGGAGAAACTTCCGGCATATCTGTCCACTTTACTTCCGGTGAATGGGAAATGCGGTCGTCGAATACTCGACGACCGCCGGGTGGTTTCTAGCCACGTTTCTCAAACCCGCCTGCCGTCCAGGCGATCAGGCTGAGCAAGAGGGCCGTGCAGAAAACCGTCAACGCCCAGGAAGGCAGCGTGGGCCAATCTCCGAACAAACCGCGTTGGACGACCGGTTGGAGGATGGCGATCAGGCTCACCGACCTGACCAGCCAACGCGGCGACAGCGTCGTCGCGGAAACTGGCTTGTCGGCCACGATGTGCTTCACTGCTGCGCGTGGGAGATTTGGCGCTCGGAGCTGAGGCCGCCGCTGAACAGCCCGCCGCCGATGAAGCCGCCGATGCCGCCCGCGATGAACCCGACGCCGAAACCAAATGCCGCGCCGGGGCCCAGCACCGCGCCGGTGATTCCCCCGGCGATGCCGGTCCCGACCGCACCGGCCCAGGCCCCTTGGACGGCAGCTTGCGTGTCCCAGCCGCCGGCCACGCTGTCGATTTCCTCCGCAGACAGTTCGCGGAATCCGGCTTGGGAGAGTTCCATCGTCAACATATGCGTTCTCCTATGAATCCTGTCGATATTGAAGGCCGCCGGGATGGCGGCGCCAGGAGCGACCCCTTCGTATTTCTCGAGTCGCGGAGCAACGCTAAATGCCGATGGATATCGCTGGAACTAGGGGAAATTCCATCATGGATATCTGTTAACTGAAATCAGTGGGAATTCCTCCGCATGCTCGCTGCGGCCCGGTGAAAACAAGTCGGTCGGGCATTCGAGCCCGGCGCTGGTCAATATTAAGTGGCTGAAACTCGTCAGGCGCCGGCAACGTCCGCTGTACCGGTCGGCATCGCAAGTCCCTGTACCGGGCCGCCGCGCGGGCCCGCTGGCATAGTCGGCGGTCCCCCCGCTCGCCCTGGCCGCCATGACGCTCCCGCTCCGCCATTTCCTGCTCGCGCTGACCGTGGTCGCCATCTGGGGAAGCAACTTCGTCGTGATCCGCTGGGGCCTGAACGCGTTCCCGCCGCTGCTGTTCGCCGCGCTGCGGTTCACGCTGGCGACCTTGCCGGCCATCCTCTTCCTGCCGCGGCCCAAGGTCGGCTGGCGCAACCTCGCCGCGTATGGCGCCTTCGTCGGCGTCGGGCAGTTCGGCCTGCTCTACCTGGCGATGCGCTCGCAGATCTCGCCCGGGCTCGCCTCCCTGGTCATCCAGACCCAGGTCTTCTTCACCCTGCTGCTGGCCATGCGCCTGAGCGGCGAACGCGTCCAGGGCTTCCAGTGGCTCGCGCTGGCCATGGCCGCGGCCGGCATCGGCGTCATCGCCTCGCACACCGACGGCACCACCACCGTGCTCGGCCTGGCAATGGTGCTGCTGGCGGCCTTCAGCTGGTCCAGCGGCAACATCGTCGGCAAGCGCGCCGGCTCCGTGAACATGCTCGCCTACGTGGTCTGGAGCAGCGCCTTCGCCGCGCCGCCGCTGTTCGCGCTCTCCTTCGTCGTCGAAGGCCCGGCCCGCATGGGCGAGGCGCTCCAGCACGCCGGCCTCGGCGCCTGGGCTGCCGTGCTTTGGCAGGCGGTCGGGAACACGCTGTTCGGCTACGGCGCCTGGAGCTGGCTGCTCTCGCGCCATCCCGCCGCGACCATCGTCCCGATGGCGCTGCTGGTCCCGGTCTTCGGCATGAGCTGCTCCGCGCTGCTGCTGGGCGAAGGCCTGCCGCCCTGGAAGTTGATGGCCGCGGCGCTGGTGATGAGCGGCCTGGCGGTGAACCTGCTGTGGCCGCGGATGCGCGGCGCGCTGCGCGCCGCATGACCGCCTCGGCCGCGGCGGCTGCGCGTGTCGCCGCCGCGCTGATGCTGGCCTCGTCCGCGGCGCTCGCCCAGTTCGCGCCGCCGGAAACCGGCAGGACACCGGCCGCACCCTCGGTGCGCGACCAGGAAATCGCGGAATGCCGCCCCGGCGAGCTTCAGACCTGGGGCGATGGGCGCGACCGCCCGATCGCCTCGCGCGCGCTGCGCTTCGCCTATCGGCACGACAACGCGCCGCCATGGTTCAGCGAGGCGCAGGTGATGGCGCTCGTGACGCGCTCGGCCCAGGCCTGGTCCACTTGCGGGCTCAAGCTCGCCGTCATCGCGGTGCCGCGCGGCCAGGCGCCGCCCGAGGACGCCATCCAGATCCTGTGGAGCGACGTTGGCAGCCGCGGCCAGTTCGCGCTGGCCAACGTGGGCGCGCGCAGCCTGTCGATCGGGCCGGCCCTGTTCGCGCTGCTGCGGGAGCGCAACCCCAGACACCCGGCCGCGCAGACGCTGCAGATGGTGCTGTCGCACGAGATGGGGCACTTCCTCGGCCTGATGGCGCATTCGAAACGCTGCGTGGACACGATGTCCTACTACGACAACGGCAAGGGTGAACGCTGCGCGCTGCGCGACCCGAAGAGCTGGGGCAGCGTCGTCGAGTACCGCTCGGCGCTGCCCACCGCCTGCGACATCGAGCGCTGCCGCGCGCTCAACCGCTGAGCCCCGCGGCGACCGGGCCACGCCGCACGACGGCCCCGGCCGCGACGGCCGACGGCGTATGCTGCCGCGATGAACCCGACACGCCGCTTCGTCCTTTCCGCCGCGTCTCGCGTCGCGCTCCTCGCCGTGCTGCTCGGCGCCAGCGCCGCCTTGATGGGGCCCGCCCGCGCGCAGGGCCCGAAGCAGAACCTGCAGGTCGAGCTGCGCTGGGTCGAATCGGAGCTCAGCGGCGCCACCGTCGCCGGCGTGCGCGACGGCAGCACCGTCGTGAGCACCGGCGGCAGCGTCTCGGCGCGCGGCGGCGTGACGCTCTCCACCGAGAACCGCGAGCAGCGCCAGCAGCTCTTCCCGCGCCTGCTGGTGCTCAACGGCGCGCAGGCCTCGTTCACGATGACCGAGTCGACGCCGATCCAGTGGGTCGACGTCGCGCTGGACCGCCAGCAGGGCGAGCGCGATCGCGTGGTGGTCGTGCCGCGCCAGGGGCTGGCCGAGCGGGTGCGCGGCATCGTCGTGCGGCCCAGCTGGCCGGGCGGCCGCAATCCGGTGAACGTCGAAGTCCGGGCGTCGGACCAGGCGCAGATGCCATCCGGCGGTGCCTACGGGACCTCGCTGCCCGACGCCCAGCAGCGGCCCAGCACCGACGTGCTCAGCACCGTCCAGGCGCCGTTGGGGATCTGGGTCACCATCGCTCGCACCGGCAGCGTGACGGCGAGCGCCAGTCGCAACGTCTACAGCACGCGCGATGCCGAGGTGCAGAAACTGCGGGAACTGCAACTGCGGGTGGATGCCGCGCCGTAACGAAAGTGGCTCCATAACGGTATTTTCGAATCGCGCTTCTCGGCGAAATTGGTATTTGACTGGTGTTGATTTTCGCGGTGATCGGCTAAGCTCCGGCGTCCACTGGAGACCCGCATGCCCGCTCGAGTCCTGTCCCACCTGCCCACTCCGTTGACCGCCGCCATCACCTCGCTCGGAGCCATCGCCGCCTCGGCCGCCATCGCCGCGACGCCCGCGCCCGGCGCGGCGGCCGGCTCCGCGCCCGATGCCGCAGCCGAGGCCGCGGGCTACCCGCTCTTCGGCGGCAAGCCGGTGGCGTTCGAGCGCACCGGCAACAAGGTCGTCGGGATCTATGTCCCGAACTGGGAGCCGGTCGAGCTGATCGAGCGCGTGCCGCCGCAGAACCTGACCCACGTGCTCTACGCCTTCCTGCGCCTGTGCGGCCCCGGCCAGTTGGAGAAGGACGCCGCCAAGTGCGTGGGCAGGCAGGACTTCGAGATCGGCACCGGACCGGTCGACGCGCGCTTCGATGCCGCCTTCCAGCGCTACAAGCAGCGGGCGCCGCACCTGAAGATCGTCGCGTCGATCGGCGGCTGGGGCGGCTCGGATCCGATCTTCCATCTCGCGGGCGATCCGGCCCGGCGCGCGGTCTTCGCGGCCTCGGCGCAGCGCTTCCTGCGCGAGCATCCGGCCTTCGACGGCATCGACATCGACTGGGAGCATCCCGGCAACAACGGCGCGGCCAACGGCGTGCAGCTCGGCAGCCCGCGCGACGGCCAGTACTACGCCGAGCTGATGGCCGACCTGCGCCGGGCGCTGGACGCGCTGACCGCCGAGACCGGCCGTCCCTACCTGCTGACCACGGCGGTCAATCCGATGGACTCGATCGTCGGCAAGATCAATTTCAAGGACGCCGCCAAGCCGCTCGACCTCGTCTTCATGATGAGCTACGACTTCTACGGCATGTGGTCGCCGGTGGCCGGCCATCACACCGCGCTGCGGTCCTCGTCGGCGCAGGCGGACGACAGCCTGGAGCGCGCCGTGCGCAACCTGGAGACCGCGGGCGTGCCGCGCTCCAAGCTGGTGGCCGGCGTGGCGATGTACGGCCGGGGCTTCACCGGTGTCGGCCAGACGCGGGCTGGCGCGGCCAAGACCGGCGCCTATCCGGGCGCCGAAGGCGCGCAGGGCTATCGCGAGATCGCCGGGCGCATCCTCGACGCGAAGGGCCAGGGCCGCGCGGGCTACCAGTCGGTCTGGGACCCGGTGACGCAGTCATGGTCGCTGTACCACCCGAAGCTGAAGCTCTGGATGGGCTACGACGATCCGCGGGCGGTGCTGGCCAAGGGCCGCTTCGCGCGGGAGCTCGGCCTGGCGGGCGTCTTCGCCTGGGAGCTGAGCCAGGACAACGGCGACCTGCTCAATGCGATGAACCGCGGTGTCGGCAACCTGCCGCTGACCGGCGCCGCGGCGCAGGAGCCGGCGGCCCGGGCCGCGACGGCGGCGCAGAAAGAACCGCGTCGGTAACTCGCGGCCTGCGCGCCGGGCCTACGATCGCGCCATGACCGCACCGACCTCCCTCGACCTGCCGGCGGCGAGCGCCGCTCCCGCGCGCCTGCGCATCGCCCTGATCGCCCACGACGGCAAGAAGGACGAGATGGTGATGCTCGCTACCGAGTTCGCCGACTTCCTCGGCGGCTGCGAGCTGGTCGCGACCGGCACGACCGGCGCGCGCCTGACGGCCGAGGTGGGCCTGGTGGTCGAGCGCATGCTGTCCGGTCCGCATGGCGGCGACCTGCAGATCGGTGCGCGGCTGGCGGTGGGGCAGATCGACGCGGTGGTGTTCCTGCGCGACCCGATGACGCCGCAGCCGCATGAACCCGACATCAACGCGCTGGTCCGGGCCTGCGACGTGCACGACGTCGCCTGCGCCACCAACGTGGCCAGCGGCCGGCTGATGCTGCGGTCGCTGCAGGTGCTGGGCGCCGCGGGCGGCGGGCGGGAGTAGAGTCGTCCGCCGAAGCCGGCGACCCGTCGCTCGCCGGCCGACGACAAGGAGACTCCGATGCAACGACGTTCCCTGGTCGCCGCGGCGACCGCGATGCCGGCGCTGTTGCCGCTGATGGCGCTGCCGTCGCGCGGCCGCGCGCAGACGCTGGCGGCCGAGCAGCAGTGGTTCATCTTCCTGGAGACCGGCCGGCCGGTGCCGGAGGACAAGGCCGCGGTCGCGGCGATGCAGGCCGGGCACCTTGAGAACTTCAAGCGGCTCTTCGCCGACGGCAAGCTGTTCGCGGCCGGCCCGATGCGCGACCCGGCGCGGGTCAAGCGCGGCATCGTCGTGGTGCAGGCACCCAACCGCCAAGTGCTGATGAGCTACTTCCAGCCCGACGAGTATGTCCGCGAGGGCTACATGACGGTCAACGCGCAGCCGGCGAAGGTCCACCAGGCGCTGAACCACACCGGCATCGATCCCAATGGCATCGAGGAGCACCGCATCGTGCTGTTCAGCCGCGCGGAGGAGAAGGACCGGGAGGCGGTGCCGGTGTTCCTCCAGCGCGCGCTCGACGAGGGCGTCATCGGCGCCTGGTACTCGCTGGAGGACGGCCCAGTGGGCGAGGTCGTCTTCATGCGCGGCACCGACGAGACGGCGCTGCGCAAGACCATGGCCGAGTATCCGGGGCTCTCCGACCAGCGCGTCACGATGAAGATCTGGGCGCAGTGGCTGGGGAAGGGTGTGCTGAAGTAGTCGCCGGAGGCGGGCACGGGGCCCGGTAGTCAAAAACCGAAAAGGCGCCGTTGGTCAACAAAATGACCAAAACGGCGCTTTTTGATTAATATGCTGACCACATGAGCAGCGCCTCCGTCATTTCCGTGCTGGATCGCCAGCTGCTGTTGCAGCTTGGTGAGCGACTGCGCCGTCTGCGCAAGTCGCAGGGACTGGGCACAGTGGACATGGCTGCGAAAGTCGGCATCACTCGAAACACGCTGAGGGCGGTGGAGTCGGGCGATCCTGCGCCTTCCATCGGGAGCTACCTGCGCGTGATGTCCGTCTTGGGCGTGAGCGCTGAACTTGCCTTGCTGGCTGGCGACTCGTTGCAGCCACCGCCGGCGGATTCGGCTGCTGCGAGATCGCGGCGCGACGCGCCGGTGGTGCGCGTGCTGGTATCGGCCCGGGAGACGCAACATCGACTTCAGGATCTGCAGAGCCTCGCCTTGCATGAAGAGGCGGTGCGGCGAGTCAAGGCCGATCCGTCGCTCGTGCATCGCGCCGAGGCCACCGTCGAGCGCTGGCTGGCGGCGGGGGATGCCAGATCGGCGCCGCTGTGGCGGGAATGGCAGGACATCCTGCGCGCCGGGAGCTGGCGCAAAGTGCTTGGCGTGTCGCGCCGGGCGCAGCAGTTGCGGCAGGCATCGCCGCTGGTCACGGTCCTCCCGGATGAGGTGCGACAACACATCTTGAGGCAGGTGAATCAACTGAAGACAGGCGTCATGCTTGGCCCGGATTCCGGCACTCCGCCGGACGGGCCAGGACAGACATCTTGAAGCGTCAGGAACTCGAGCACATCATCCGCGCCAGCGGCGACATCACGGACCAATACGAATTCGTGATCCTGGGCAGTCAGGCCATCCTCGGCACCGAGGCCCACCCCGATGCCGTCTTCACCGTCTCCATGGAGGCGGACATCTATCCATTGCGCGCGCCGCAATTGGCTGATCGGATCGATGGCGCGATCGGTGAAGGCTCCCGCTTCCACGATACCTACGGCTACTACGCCCAGGGCGTCGGGCCGGAAACGGCAGTGCTTCCTGATGACTGGATGACGCGTGTGCGCCGCGTGCAGAACGGCAATACCAACGATCGGGTCGGCTACTGTCTGGGTGTTGTGGACCTGTTCCTTGCCAAGGCGGTCGCGGGGCGCGACAAGGACCGGGAGTTCTGCATGGCGCTGCTGGCACAGGGTTACGTCCTGCCGGAAGACGCGTTGCGATTGACGGAGCGCATGGACCTGGATGCCCAGGCAGAACGACGGCTCCGCGCCACGATCCGTCGATGGGCGGAGGCGGCTTGTCCCACCCGGCCCGCCGGACCGGAGGGCTGACGTGAAACGACGCCTCAGCGCGCCAGCGGCAGCGGATAACTCGCCAGGCTCGCGTGGCCGGAACGGGACACCGCCTGCACGCCGAAGATCAGGTTGTCCTTGGACAGCGGCAGCGTGACCGTCGTGACCTTGCCGACATCCTTCGCGCCCTCCCAGGCCTGCGACTCGCTGCGGCGCCAGACGACGCGGTAACCGGCCAGCTCCGGATCGGTGCTGGCGGTCCACAGCAGCGTCGTGTCGTTGGTCAGCTCGCGCGCGTCGATGCGCGCGCCCTTGACCGGCGCAGGCGCCCACGCCAGCGTCGCCAGGCCGGCGAGGTTGATCCGCGCCACATCGGCCACGTAGGCGAAGTCGACGAATTCCGGCAGGTCGCCGTAGACCACCCCCTGCTCGGTGCGCAGGTTCTGGTGCTGGTGGCGGAAATCCTCGAAGGGCTCGGAGAAACGGACCGCCGCGTAGCCGCGCTCCAGGAAGGGCAGGTGGTCGCCGCCGCGCAGGTAGCGGTCCCGGCGCTGGATCAGGTCGATGCGGAAGCCGGGCAGGTAGCGCTCGCCCTCGGCCTTGAGGTGGCGGCCGAACTGCTGCGTCGGCAGGTCCTCGCCGCCACCGGCCATCGCCAGCGGCTGCAGCTGCTCGCGAATCGCCGCGTTGGTCTTGACCTCGTCCTCGTTGGCGGGGCTGTTGGCGTTCGCGTTCACCAGCAGGCGCAGCAACGGATCGAAGCCATCCGCGAACAGGCGCAGCCGCTTGGGATCGTGCTCGCCCTTGTCGCCGCGCGAGCTGCCGATGATGTCGTTGGTGATCATCCCCTCGACGTTCAGCCCCTGCGCCCGGGCCCGCCGCGCCCAGTGCCGCGCGCCGAGCAGGCCCTGCTCCTCGCCGGGCACCGCCATGAACACGAGCGTCGCGTCGAAACGCTGCTTCGCCGCGGCGCAGGCCATCTCCATGACGGCCGCGGTGCCGGAGGCATCGTCGTTGGCGCCCGGCGCCTCGCCCTGCGCATCCATGACGTCGCTGTTGCGCGAGTCGTAATGGCCGCTGACGACCAGCACCCGCTCGCGCGGCGTGCCGGCCGACGCGCCGGGCAGCGTGGCCACGACGTTCACCAGCTCGGTGGGCGCCGACAGCCGGTTGCCGGCCGGCTCGATGAAGGCGTCCATCGTGACCTGCAGCCGGCCGCCGGCCTTCGCGCCGCAGTCCTTGAGCTGGCGCTCGATCCAGCGCCGCGCCGCGCCGATGCCGCGCGTGTCGCTGGTCGTGTCCGACGCCGTGTGGCGCGTGCCGAAGCCGGCAAGCTTGCGGATCGTCTGTTCGATGCGCTCGGCGGAGATGTCCGCGAGCATCGGCGCCACGCGCGGATCGGGCGGCGGCGGGGCGGTCTCCGAGACGGCGCGTGCCGTGGCCGTCGCCGGTCCGGACGCCGGCGTGGTCTGCGCGGCGGCGGACGCGGCGATCAGCGCGCCGGCAGCGGCGAGGGCGACCGGGCGAACCAGACGAACCAGAAGAAGAGGACGGCGCATGGGCGATGGCGTGAGGTGAGGGGACCGGCGGGCGCCAGGGCGGAGGCCTGGCGGACGGAGTCGGATCAGGCGAGGTGCCGCTTCAGGAAGTCCAGCGTGCGCGACCAAGCCAGTTCGGCCGCCGCCTCGTCGTAGACCTCGGGGCGGGTCTTGTTGAAGAACGCGTGGTCGGCGACGTAGCGGTGGATGACGGGCTGCCGGCCGGCGGCCTGCATGCGCGCCTCGAGCGCATCGACCTTCTCCGGCGTGCACCAGTCGTCGCGCGTCGCGAAGTGGCCGAGGAAGGGCGCCTCGATCTGCGCCGGATCGGCGAACTCGGTGGGCGGGATGCCGTAGAAGCAGACCGCCGCCTGCAGGTCCTTGACGTGCACGCCGGCCGCGATCGTCAGCGCGCCGCCCATGCAGAAGCCCATCACGCCGACCTCGCCGCAGCCCAGGTGTTCGCGCAGGTGGTCCAGCGCGCCCTGCAGGTCCTGCGTCGTGGCGTCGGCGAAGTCCAGGCCGTTCATCATGTGGCTGGCCTCGTCGGCATCCGCGGCCAGGCGGCCGCGGTAGAGGTCGGGCGCGAGCGTCGTGATGCCGGCGGAGGCCAGGCGCTCGGCGATGTCCTTGATGTGGGGCTTGAGCCCCCACCACTCCTGGATGAGGATCATGCCCGGCGCGCCGTCGCCGGCGCTGGCCAGGTAGCCGGCGGTGCGTCCGCCGTCGGGGCGGTCGAATTCGATCATCTGTCCCATGTGGAACTCCCAGTGCAAGAACGGAGGATGGAAGGAAGAATCGACTCCCTCGAAGAACACCACGAGCGATCCCTGCGGGCGGTCGCATCCTGAGGGAGGACCCTGTGAGTCTGCACGAGCAGTTGTACCAATGGACGGCCCGCCAGGGCCTGGATGCGAGCAGCGCACGCCGCTTGCGGGCGCTCAGCGGCCTCGATGATCCGCCACGCGACCTGTGGACGCCGCTGCGCCTGGGCGCGGGCGCGCTGGCGGCGGGGTTGATCGGCTTCGGGCTGGTCCTGTGGGTGGCGGCGAACTGGGACGACTTCGGCCGCGCGATGCGTTTCGGGCTGCTCGAGGCGGTGACGGCGGTCAGCCTGGTCGCGGCGGCGCTGCTGGCGGCCCGGCGGGCGCCGCTGGCGCTGGTGGCCTTCCTGACGCTGGGCGGCCTGCTGGCCTACTTCGGCCAGACCTACCAGACCGGCGCGGACACCTACCAGCTGTTCGCGCTGTGGGCCGCGCTCGGACTGCCGATCGCATGGGCGGCGCGCTCGGACCTGGTGTGGACGCCCTGGGCGCTGGTCGTCGCCACCGGGATCGGGCTCTGGATGGGAACCTTCGGCGGGCACGGCTGGCGTTTCGACGGCTCGACGGTGCCAGTGCATGCGCTGGGCTTCGTCGCCTACGGCGCGCTGTGCGCGGGGCTGGCGCTGCGGCCGTCGGCGGCGTCCCAGCCCTGGGCCTGGCGGCTGGCGGTGCTGGCCTCGGTGATCGCGGTCTCGGCGACCGCGCTGGGCGGGCTCTTCGCGCGGCATGTCGCGCCGCAGTATTTCCTCGGCCTGGGCGTGATGGGCATCGGGCTGGTGCTGGCTTGGCGCCGCGCCGAGGTCTATGCGCTCA
>NZ_VOSR01000638.1:0-3669 GCF_007997345.1 Mitsuaria sp. TWR114 | reverse complement strand
CGGCCTGGGCACGCTGTGCTTCCACGGCCCGCCGGGCAGCGGCAAGACCGCGCTGGCCGAGCACATCGCCGCGGAACTGCAGCGGCCGCTGATGGTGCGGCTGGCCAGCGACCTGATGTCCAAGTACGTCGGCGAGACCGAGCAGAACATGGCCCGCATGTTCGAGGCCGCCGCCGCCGAGGGCGCGGTGCTGCTGCTCGACGAGGCCGACAGCTTCCTGCGCAGCCGCCGCATGGCGGAGCGGCATTACGAGGTCAGCGAGGTCAACGAGATGCTGGCGGGCATGGAGCGCCATGCCGGCCTGTTCATCTGCACCACCAATGCCTTCGACGACCTCGACGAGGCGGCGCTGCGCCGCTTCAGCTTCAAGATCCGCTTCAAGCCGCTGCGGCCGGACCAGCGGCTGACGATGTTCGAGCGCGAACTGGGCCTGCCGCCCGATGAGCCGCAGGCCGACCGGCTGCGGGCGCTGGACGCGCTGACGCTGGGCGACTTCGCCGCGGTGCGGCAGCAGGCCGAGATCCTGGGCGAGGCGCTGTCGCCGGATGAATTCCTGACGCTGCTCGAGGCCGAGCACCGTGTGAAGCCCGACGTCCGCCAGCGCCGCCCGATGGGCTTCCGCAAGGGCGAGGCCTGACCCCCACGCCATGTTCTATGGCATCGTGCCGGGCATGCTGCTCTCGTTCCTCTTCCGCTGCCTCGCGCGACTGGTGTTCCGCTGCCTCGCGCGACTGAGCCAGGTAGCGCGCCGAGCGGTGCTCCTGCCGCTGACGCTCGCGTTGCTGCTCGGCACCGCCGCGCAAGCCGCTCCTGCCGCGGCCGCGCCGCCGCCCAAGGCCAGCTGCCCCGCCGAGCCCGCGCCGCTGCCCGCCGCGCGTCTGGCCGCACTGGCCAAGGATCGCGGCCTGATGTGGACGCTGCAACGCGACGGCCGCACCTCCTACCTCTATGCCAGCCTGCATGTCGGCCGTCCCGCCTGGGCCGCGCCCGGACCGCGCCTGCTCGCCGCTCTGGCGCAGGTCGACGCGGTGGCGCTCGAACTCGATCCGCTGGACCGCGATGCCTGGCAGATGCCGCCGATGCCCGAGCTGCCGCTGGACGCCTCGCTGCGCCGCCGCCTGGACGCCCAGGCCGCCGCGGTCTGCCTGCCGCCGGGCGCGCTCGCGACGATGCATCCGCTGCTGCAGACCAGCACCTACATGCTGCTGCGCGCCCGCGCGCTGGGGCTGGACGTGCGGTACGGCCAGGAGATGCTGCTGAGCCAGTGGGCCCGCGAGCGCGGCCTGCCGGTGCTGGCGCTGGAGACGCTGCAGGGCCAGCTCGAGGCGCTGCTGCCCGCCGATGTCGACGCCGCCCGCCACGAGCTGCGGGCCAACCTGCGCCAGCTGGAGCGCCCCGCCACGCTGCTGCGCACGCTGGACACGATGGTCGCCGTCTACGACCGCGGCGACCTGGCGCGGCTGAACCGCTACGCCGAGTGGTGCGATTGCGTCACCGACGCCGCGGACCGCACGGCGCTGAGACGCATCAACGACGGTCGCAACCCGGCGCTCGCCGAGCGGATCGCCGAGCTGCACCAGCGCGGCCAATCGCTGCTGGTGGCCGTCGGCGCGATGCACATGACCGGCCCGCGGGCGCTGCCCGCGCTGCTGCGGGAGCACGGCTTCGAGGTAACCCTGATGCCGCCCTCCGGATCGCGGTGACCGAGTTGCGGCACACTGGGCCGCCTTCGCGCCCGGCCCCGCCGCGGCGCCTTCCGTCAGACCCTTCCTTTTCCCTTCGGAGTCCCGCATCTTGGACCCCCTGCCGTCCTTCCTCCAATCGCTGTTCCTGGTGCCGCTGACGCTGCTGCCCATCATCAATCCGGTGGGCGTGGCCCCGATCGTCATCGGCGCGGCCGGCGGCGACGACAAGGTCCTCAAGCGGCTGTCGCGCCAGGTCGCGATCAACGGCTGGGTGGTGATCATGGTGTCGCTGCTGGTGGGCACCTACGTGCTGGACCTGTTCGGCATCTCGCTGCCGGTGGTGCGCGTGGGCGGCGGCCTGCTGGTGGCCTACAGCGCCTGGGTGATGCTGACCCGCAACGAGACCGACGACGTCCAGACCGCCGTGGTGCATTCGTCGCCCGGCGACATCAGCGAGGCCGAGATCGTGCGGCGCAGCTTCTTCCCCATCACCTTCCCGCTGACCACCGGCCCGGGCAGCATCGCCGCGGCGATCGCGCTGGGCGCGCAGATCCCGCGCTCGCCCATCCCCTACGTGATGCAGGCCGGCATCGCCGCGATCGGCGCGGCCATCACGGCGGCCGTCGTCTACCTGGTCTACCGCAACGGCGGCCGGCTGCTGATGCGCATGGGCGAGGTCGGCACCCTGGTCATGATGCGGCTGATGGCCTTCGTGCTGCTGTGCATCGGCATCCAGATCCTCTGGTCCGGCTGGGCCGACCTGAACCACATCCCGACCTGAGGCGACCCTCGCCCCGTCCTGCGCGGAGGTCTCCCGCCGCGGCGTAGGATCGACGCTCACGGCCGCGCCCAGGCAGGCGTCGCCGCAAGCCCACCGAGGAGACAGCATGGCGGACACCGACTTCAGCAAATTCGTTCCTGGCTTCGACTTCCTGCAGGGGCTGATGAAGAACGCCGGCGCCGCGATCCCCGGCTTCAACCAGTGGGTGGCCCCCACGCTGGACCCGCAGGAGCTGGACAAGCGCATCGACGAGCTGCGCACCGTGCAGTTCTGGCTCGAGAACAACGCCCGCATGCTGACCGCGACCATCCAGGCGCTCGAGGTGCAGCGCATGACGCTGTCCACGCTGCACGCGATGAACGTGCCGATGGCCGACCTCAAGGATGCGCTGAAGACCCCCGTGCCGCCGCCCTTCCCGGGGGCGTCGTCCGCTTCGTCGCCGTCGCCGTCGTCCGCGCCGGCCCCGGCTTCGAAGACCGCGACGGCCGCGCCGTCCTCATCGCCTGCCGCCGAGGCCGCATCGAAGGCCGAGCCGGCCGAGGACGCCGCCGAGCCGGCCAAGGCGCCCGCGGCGCCCGGCGCCAAACCTGCCGGCGCCGACCCGATGCAGTGGTGGAACGCCCTCACCCAGCAATTCACGCAGGTCGCGGCCAACGCGATGAAGAGCGCGCAGACCGCGGCCTCGGTCGCCACGGCGGCGTCCACGGCCGCCGCCTCGTCGGCCGCGCCGTCGGGTCGGCCCGCGGCGACGCGCCCCTCCGCCGCGAAGGGCACGGCGAAGGCATCGACGGATCGCGCGCCCAGAGCGGCGGCCAAGTCGGCGGCCAAGTCGGCAGCCAAGGCCGCGCCGGCCCGCAAGACGACCGCTTCCAAACGCAAGACTCCCTGAGCCTCCCGCAGTTCCCCCGAGGGCCGTCCATGCCTCGTTTCCTCCAGGCTCACGCCACCCATCCCGACCCCCACATGGCGCTGGCCCTGGCCGGCGCGCAGCTGGAGGGCCAGCGCGCCGGCATGACGCCGACGCTGGGCTTCCTCTACCTGACCCACCCCTACGTGCCGCAGGCGCAGGCGCTGCTGGACGAGGTCCGCCAGCGCTGGCCCGGCTGCGGCTGGGTCGGCGCGTCGGCGCTGGCGGTGAGCGCCAGCGGCGTCGAGTATTTCGACGAGCCGGCGCTGGTCGTCATGCTCTGCGACCTGCCGCCG
>NZ_VOSR01000637.1:0-2212 GCF_007997345.1 Mitsuaria sp. TWR114 | reverse complement strand
GGCGCTCGGCGGCGCGACCGTGATGGCCGAGGCCATGGGCGTCTCCACCTTCCGCTACAAGGTCGTGATCTTCCTGATCGCGGCGCTGCTGGCCTCGGTGTCGGGCTGGCTGTTCGCGCATGTCCAGCGCACGGTGAACCCCAGTCCCTTCGGCCTGAAGATGGGCATCGAGTACCTGTTCATGGCCGTCGTCGGCGGCGTGTCCAGCGTCTGGGGCGCCTTCGTGGGCGCCGGGGTGTTCAAGATCATCGAGGACCAGCTCAAGGAGCTGCTGCCCGCGCTGCTGGGCAGCAACGGCAACTTCGAGATCATCGTGCTCGGCATCGTGCTGGTGCTCATGCTGAAGTACGCGCCCAAGGGGCTGTGGCCGTCGCTGCAGGGGCTGCTGTCGCGCTGGTGGCCGGCGGCCCGTCGGGAACGGGACTGGGAGGGCGCGGCCGCGCTCGCGTCGCGTCCCAAGCCGCCCGCCGGCTCGGTGCTGCTGCGGGTCGACCGGCTGCGCAAGCAGTTCGGCGGCCTGGTGGCGGTGAACGACGTCAGCTTCGAGCTGCGCGCCGGCGAGATCATGGGTTTGATCGGCCCCAATGGCGCCGGCAAGTCCACGACCTTCAACCTGGTCTCCGGCGTGCTGCCGGCGACCAGCGGCGAGCTGCGCTTCGCCGGCGAATCCATTACCGGGCTGCCTGCGCGCCAGATCGCGCGTCGCGGCCTCTCGCGCACCTTCCAGCACGTGAAGATGATCGCGGACATGACGGTGCTGGAGAACGTCGCGCTGGGCGGCTACCTGCGCTCGCACAGCGGCACGGCGAAGGCGATGCTGCGGCTGGACCGCGCCGAGGAGCGGCGCCTGTTCGCCGAGGCCGAATCGCAGCTGCGCCGCATCGGCATGCAGGACCACCTGCACGAGCTGGCCGGCAACCTGGCGCTGGGGCCGCAGCGGCTGATGGAGATCGCCCGGGCGCTGTGCGCCGACCCGTCGCTGCTGCTGCTCGACGAGCCGGCCGCCGGGCTGCGCCACAAGGAGAAGCAGGCGCTGGCCGCGGTGCTGCGGCAGCTGCGCGCCGAGGGCATGAGCATCCTGCTGGTCGAGCACGACATGGACTTCGTCATGGGCCTGACCGACCGCATCGTCGTGATGGAGTTCGGCACCAAGCTGATCGAGGGCACGCCCGCCGAGGTGCAGGCCAGCCCCGAGGTGCGCGCGGCCTACCTGGGAACGGAACACTGACATGAGCGAGTTGTTGAAGGTCAGCGGCCTGCACGCCGGCTACGGGCGCGCGGAGGTGCTCACCGGGCTGGACCTGCGGCTGCGCCAGGGCGAGGTGGTCACGGTGATCGGCCCCAACGGCGCCGGCAAGAGCACCACGCTCAATGCGCTGATGGGCGTGCTGCCCGCGCGCGGCCAGGTGCTGTTCGACGGCGAGGACGTCAACGGCCTGGGCCTGGAGGAGCGCGTGATGAAGGGCCTCGCGCTGGTGCCGGAGAAGCGCGAGCTGTTCACGACGATGTCGGTCGAGGACAACCTGGTGCTCGGTGGCTTCCGGCCGATGCGCCTGGGCCAGAAGGACTGGCGCGATGAGCTGGAGCGCGTCTACGCGCTGTTCCCGCGCCTGAAGGAACGCCGCGCGCAGCTGGCGGGCACGCTGTCCGGCGGCGAGCGGCAGATGCTGGCCGTCGGGCGCGCGCTGATGGCGCGGCCCAAGCTGTTGATGCTCGACGAGCCCAGCCTCGGCCTGGCGCCGCTGATCGTCAAGGAGGTGTTCCGCATCGTCGCGCAGCTGCGCGAGGCCGGCGTGTCCATCCTCCTCATCGAGCAGAACGCCCGCGCGGCGCTCGAGGTCGCCGACTACGGGTACGTGCTGGAGACCGGCGAGATCGCGCTCGAAGGCAAGGCCGCGGACCTGGCCAAGGATCCGCGGGTCATCGAGACCTACCTGGGCGCGAGTCGCCAGGCGCACTGAGCCGGCCGCACTGAGCCAGCCGCACTGGGCCGGCACCGCGCGAGGCCGGTCGCGGCGCACGCCGGCGGGGCGTCAGCCCGGCTGGCCCTCGGCGAACATCCTGGCCATGCGCGCCTTGAGCTCGGCCTCGGAGACATCCTCCTTGTGGGTGGCCAGCATCCACTTGTGGCCGAACGGATCCGCGATCACCCCCATGCGGTCGCCCCAGAACTGGTCGGCCACCGGCATCTCCACCTTGGCGCCGGCGCCCT
>NZ_VOSR01000636.1:0-1721 GCF_007997345.1 Mitsuaria sp. TWR114 | reverse complement strand
TGCTGGCGCGCGCCGGCTGCTTGAAACCGATCTCACGCACTCGTGGTCAGGTTTCATCGAGGCCGGCCGGACGCTGCGGGCCCGCACCGGCGCCTACCTGGTCGCGCATGCGCAGGACCTCAAGGACATCCGCATCCGCGCCGGTCTGGCCGACGGGGAGGGGGTGTTCTTCGATCCGCAGGGGCGCAGCCAGGTGCAGACGGCGCGTTTCCGCCGCGCCTTCGAACTGGCGCTGCAGGCGCGCGATGCCGGCATCGACGCGCGGGTGCGCGCCTGGAGCAATGAATGGTCCGAAGGCTTCCGCCGCGGGGCCATCGCGACGCAGATGATGGGCTGCTGGCTGGGCGGCCACCTGAAGCGGTGGATCGCGCCGGAGACGGCCGGGCTCTGGCGGTCCGCGCCCTTGCCCGAGGGCGCGGCGGCGGCCTGGGGCGGCTCCTTCTACGCGATCCCGGTGCATTCGCAGCAGAAGGCGCTGGCCTGGGACCTGCTGCAGCTGCTGGCCTTGGACCGGGACCAGCAGGTGGCCGCCTTCCGCTCGCTCGACGCCTTCCCGGTGCTGCTGTCCGCGCAGGACGACGGCTTCCTGTCCGAGCCCATCGACTTCCTGGGCGGGGAGGCGGCGCGCCTGCAGTGGCGGGACATGGCGCGCCGGATTCCGGCGATCACGATCGACCGTCATGACGCCGTGGCCGACGAGGTCGTGCGCAACGAACTCGACCAGGTGCTGTTGCATCGCAAGGGCATCGACCAGGCGCTGGCCGACGCGCGCGCCACCGTCGAGCGCCGCGTGCGCCGACGCGCCTGATCCGCCGCGCTTTCCCTGGAACCTCGCCCACGAGCCCTTGCATGAGCCCCCGCATGAGCCTTCGCCTCACCTGGCCGCACCGGCTGCGCATTCCGCGCCGCTGGATGCCTTACCTCTTCATCAGCCCGTTCTTCTTGCTCTTCGCGGCCTTCGGCCTGTTCCCGCTGCTGTTCTCCATCGTGCTGTCGCTGCACAGCTGGGACGCCGCCGCCGGGCTGGGCGCGATGCAGTGGGTCGGCCTGGACAACTACCTCTACGCGCTCACCCGTGACGACGGCCTGCGCGCCTCGCTCTTCAACACGCTGTGGCTGGCCGTGGTGGGCTGCGTGCCGCAGCACTTGGTCGCGCTGCCGCTGGCCTACTACCTGCACACCGCCTTCCGGCGCTGGCGCAACGGCGTGGTGGGGCTCTATTTCCTGCCCTTCATCACCTCGACCGTCGCGGTGTCGCTGGTCTTCTCGGCGCTGTTCTCCAAGGACTTCGGCGCGATCAACGCGGCGCTGCTGGGCCTGCACGAGCTGCCGCTGCTCGGCGCCCTGTTCCCGTCCACGCCGATCGACTGGGACCAGGCCGAGAACACGCGCTGGATGGTCGCGATCGTGGTGTTCTGGCGCTACGTCGGCTGGAACACGGTGCTCTACCTCTCGGCCATCCAGACGCTGCCGCGCGACCTCTTCGAGGCGGCGCGCGTGGACGGCGTCAGCGAGCGCCAGACCTTCCTGCACCTCGTGCTGCCGCAGCTGCGGCCGATGATCTTCTTCGCGGTGACGCTGGCCATCATCGGCAGCCTGCAGCTGTTCGAGGAGCCCTTCATCCTCACCAGCGGCACCGGCGGCTCGGGCCAGGCCGGCAAGACCGTGGCCATGCACCTGTACTCGGTCGCCTTCACCGACGGCGACTTCGGCACCGCCTC
>NZ_VOSR01000635.1:0-3594 GCF_007997345.1 Mitsuaria sp. TWR114 | reverse complement strand
CGCCGCCCGGCCCCACCGCGGGTTCCTGCGCGAAGGTTTCCTGCGCCACCGCCCAGGCATCGAGCGCCAGCGGCTGGACCAGCACCTCGGGACGTTCCTCACGCGCCAGCCGCTCCAGGCGCGGCGCGCCATCGGCATCGGGCACCAGCAGGCGCACGCCATCGGGCACGCCGGCGTCGAGCGCGCGGGTCACCCAGGCGGCCCAGGCCTCGTCGTCGGTCACGCTGGCGGGCGAGAGCACGGCGACCAGTTGCCCGAACACCGGGTGATGCCCGGCCAGCGCGGCCAGCGCGCGCATGAAGGCCGCGGCGGTGTCGGGGACCTCGTCCGGCTCGAAGCGCCAATCGGGCGTCTGCCCCGCCTGGCGCAACTCGTCGTGGCTCGCGGCGTACTGGCCGGCCAGCGCTTCCTTGAGCGCGCGCGAATAGGCGATGGACTGCTCGAACGGCGCATCGAAGACGACGAAGGTGTCGCCGCCGACGCTGCCGGTTGCGTCGCCCGCGGGCGCATGCCGCTGCATCTCGAGGAAGGCGTCGAGCAGGCGCCTGCCGCCGTCCGGCACCTGCCACAGCAGCAGGCGCTTGTCGGGCTGGTCGACGAACGCCTGCCAGTGCTGCAGCAACTCGGCGAGCCGGCGCTGCACCGGATTGATGGCCATGGCCATCCTTTCTTCAGCAGTTCAGGGAGATTTCCGTCCCGTTGACCGACACGCCACTGGCGTCGACCTTGATGACGGAGCCGCCGGCGCTGATCGTGATGCTGCCGGCGTCGATGACGACGGTCGACGAGCCCACGCCCAGGGTCAGCGCGCTGGCCGAGGTGTAGCTGCCCGCGCCAGTCGCATGCAGGGCCATGGTCTCGGTGGCGCCCTGCGTCAGCGGGCCGCTCGCCTGGACCGCGAGCGGGCCGGTGACGGCCTGGCTGTAGCCGCCGGTGACGGACTGCGTGTAGCCGCCGGTCACGGTCAGGCGCTTGCCCGCGCTCACCGTCTTTTCCTCGCCCGCGGTGACCGTCTCGACGAACTGGCCGTTGACGGTGTTCTCGCGCTTGCCGTTGACGGTGTTGGTGACATCGCCATGCACGGTGCGCGCGGTCACGCCGGTGATCGTCTGCGTGTAGCCGCCCGCGGTGACCGTCATCTCGTGGCCGGCGTTCACCGTCTCTGCCAGCTTGCCCACCACGCTCATCGTGCGGTCGGCATTGACGGTCAGGGTGTCGTTGACCGACACGGTCGTCGTGCGGTTGTTCTTGACCGTGTTGGTCTGGTCGTGCAGCACCGTCGTGGACATGTCGTACTGCGCATGCAGGGTCATCTGCTCCTGCCCGGCGGTGTCGTTCATCGACAGCTCGTTGTAGCCGCGCCCTTGTGCGTCCTGGACTTGATGCCGCTGACCACCGCGCCCTCGGGCAGGCTGTAGGGCGGCATCTGCTCGGCGTTGTAGAGGCGGCCGACGATGAGCGGCTGGTCCGGGTCGCCCTCGAGGAAGTCGACGACGACCTCCTGCCCGATGCGCGGGATGGAGACCCCGCCCCAGCCCTTGCCGGCCCAGGGCTGCGACACGCGGATCCAGCACGAACTGCGCTCGTCGCGGCGGCCGCGCCGGTCCCAGTGGAACTGCACCTTCACCCGGCCATAGGCATCGGTGTGGATCTCTTCGCCGCCCGGCCCGGTCACGGTGGCGGTCTGCGGTCCCGGCACGATCGGCTTGGGCGTGCGGCGCGCCGGCCGGAACTGCTGCGCCGCCGGGATCGCGGCGAAGTCGCAGCGCAGGTCGGTTTCGCCGCTGCCCGATTCGCTCGCTGCCTGCCGGACGGTCAGGCGGGTCGACGTGATCAGGTACTGGCCGTTCTGGTCATCGCGCGGATGCCGCGTCATCGCCAGCAGCCGGCCGACGCACACGCCCTGCGCATTGGTGCTGCCCGCGAGCAGGCTGAAGGCGCTGTGCAGTTCGTCCAGGCGGTCCTCCGCGTACTGCGCGCCGTCGGCGGACTGCAGGTAGCCGCCCGGGAAGTCGAAGATCTCGCCGTCGGCCAGGTCGTGCGCATGCGCGCGCGACTGCTCGGTCAGCAGCGAGGTCGAAGGCCGCTCGAAGTCGTAGTCGGTGAGGACGACCTTGCCGGGCTGCATGCGCTGCTCGCTGGTCCAGCGGCCGATGTGCTCCAGCAGCGGCGGCGCCTGCTCCACGTTGCCGTAGAACGGCAGCGACTCGCACCCCGGCGCGCTGTCGTGCGCGCTGGCCGCGTCGCAGAGCACCAGCTTGTGGCCGCGCTCGTCGTGCTCGACGTGCCAGTAGATGCCTTCGTGCTCCAGCAGCCGCGCGACGAAGTTGAAGTCCGTCTCGCGGTACTGCACGCAATAGGTCCAGGGCCGGTACGGCCGCATCAGCTTGAACTCGAAGCGCGCCGCCGCATGGTCCTGGAACACCGCGGCCACGATGTCGGGCACGCTCATGTCCTGGAAGATGCGGCAGTCGGCGGTGCGCGTGAGCAGCCACGGCCAGGGCCTGAGCGTCATTTCGTAGACGGCGTGGCGGCCCTCGAAGCCGCCCTGCGCGAAGCGCGCGACATGCCCGCTCAGCCGGCGTGGCGCCGCATCGCGCAGCGCGATGACGACGGCCACCGGCTTGCCGAGCAGGTCGCCGGCGGCGATGTCCAGCCGCTCGCTGAGCAGGCGGAGCTGGATCTCGCCGAGCTCGCTCAAGGCCTCGGTGGCGTGGCACTCGTGCACGCGGAAGGTGCCGTCGGGCAAGGGGGATTCAAGCCGGAGGGAAGCGGTCATGTCGCGCGGTGCTCGGTGGGGCCTGCATTAGAGGCAGCGGCCCCCGAGGGGGTAAAGCGACGAAAGTCACCAGCGGCCGGCACGCCAGCGCGACGGCGCCGCCAAGGGGTGACCTTCCGCATGGGCACGCCCGGGCGCGCCGGCGTCCGCCGCGGCGCCTGCGGACGTTCCAAGCGTTGCGACGCGTTGCGATTCTTTCCGTCGTTTGCACCGCATACTCGCCACCGTCCGCCGCTCCCAGGCCCCTCGATGCTGTTGTCCGCGCTGCGCCAGTTCCTGACCTTGCTGCTGTCCCTGCTTCTCGCCGCCGCGCTGCTGGCCGCCTGGGGCCTGTTGATCGAACCCCGATGGGTGGCCGCCCGGGAAGTCCGGGTCGCGGTGCCCGATTGGCAGGGTCCTCCGGGGCTGAAAGTCGCCGTCGCCTCGGACTGGCACATCGCCCATGAGTTCCGCCACGTCATGACGATGGCGCGCGCCCAGGCGGTGGTCGACGCGATCAATGCCGCGGCGCCGGACGTCGTGCTGCTGCCCGGTGACTTCATCCATGGCCGCGGCGAGGACGGCACCACGCCCGAGCAGATCGCCGCGATCCTCGGACGGCTACGCGCCCGGCATGGCGTGTACGCGGTGCTCGGCAACCACGACTGGTGGACCGACGGCCCGCGCTTCACGCGCGCGCTGCGCGCCGTCGGCATCCGGGTGCTGCTCAACGAGGCCGTGCCGCTGCCGGGCACGGCCGTGTGGGTGGTGGGTGTCGGCGACCGCATGTCCGGACACAGCGACCCGCGTCGCGCCGTGCGCGGCCTGCCGCGCGG
>NZ_VOSR01000634.1:0-9057 GCF_007997345.1 Mitsuaria sp. TWR114 | reverse complement strand
CGCCGCGCTCACCGGCTGCATCGCGCTGGCGGACGCCGCGATGCTCGGCCCGCGCCTGCTGCGCGGCGATCTGCTGCTGTGGACCGTCGACCTGACGGCGCTGCTCGGCGCCGCGCTGTTGCTTCTGCTCGCCCGCGCGACACGGCATCGCGCCCGCAACGGCGCGCCGCACAGCGTGTGGGCGCTCGGCGCATGAGCGTCTGAACGCGGCTGGCATCGGCGTGCGGAGCCGGAGCCGGCCTTCGGCTTCCGGCAGCCGCCGACCGGGCTACTTCGAGTAGCCCGTGTCCTTGATGAACACCGACCGCCGCTCCGGGCCGCTGAAGGCGAACAGCACGCGCTGCTGCTCGCCGTTGTCGCGCTCGACGACCATGGCCCAGCGCTCGAGCCGGTAGCGTCCGGTGAAATCGGCCCCGTTGCGGCGCTGCGTCGTCCCGCCGCCGGCGCCGGCGCCGACGGCGCTCACCGACGAGGTCCCCGTGCTGCCGCCGCGCGAGTAGGACGTCGTCGCCATGCCGGTCACGCCGGCCGCGGCGGCCATCGAGCCGGTGCCGAAGACCGCGCGGCCGCTCTGCTCGAACTGGCCGTCGCCATGGAAGTGGAAGCGGTTCTGCGAGCTGCCGCCGCCCAGGATCGAGTACCACGAGTGGGTGAAGGTGCCGTCCACGCGCTGCCCCGCCTCGGCGGGCTGCGCCGGCCGGCCCTGCACGGTGCGCCAGTCCTTGTCGTCGTGGTCGCGGATCTGCCACTCGTTGCCCTGGCGGCGCCACTGGATGACGCGCTCGGGCTGGAAGCGGCGCGCGCCGGCCATGTCGAGCTCGTCGGGCGGCAGGTCCAGCCGCTGGTAGCCGCTGCCGTCCTTGAGCAGCAGGTGCACGTGCTCGACCAGGCTCTCGCCGCTGGGCTGGTACCAGGTCCAGAGCAGGAAGGCGATGTCCTTGTCCGCGACGCCCTTGCCGGGCGCGGCCCGGATCGCGCGCTCGGCGGCGGCGCGGCGTTCCAGCGTGGCGCTGCGCTCCGCCTCCTCACGCCGGCGGCGGTCGTCGCCGGCGAGCGCGCGCAGCGTCGGCCACAGCTCGTTGGACTTGCCCGTGATGGACTTCAGGCCGTCGCCGTAGCGCTGCAGCAGCGCCTCCTCCTGCGAGAACGCGATGCGCAGCCATTCGACCTTGCCGTCGCGCGGCGGGCGCATGTAGACCTGGGTCTCGACGGCGGCGCCCGCCACCGTCACCACGCAGCTCTGCACCACGACGCCGGCGGTCAGCGTCTCGGGCGCGCGGCAGGCGGGCTGGCCGCTCGCGCCCAGCCCGCGCAGCGGCTCACGGATGCGCGCGAAGGCGTCCAGGCCCTGGGCGCGCCCGACCTCCAGCGGCGGCGCCGCCCACAACTGCATCACCTTGCCCGGCGGCAGGTCGGCCGGCTGCTGCAGCAGCCCGTCATCGACCACGCGCATCGTCCAGCCGGTCGGGGCGTCGTACGCGCGGACGGGCGAGGCGAGCACGAGGAACATCAGCCCCACCAATGACAGCGGTGGCGTCGATGGCATCGACTGCACCCGCGGCACTCGCGGTATGCGCGGCATCCACGACATCAGGCAACGGCGGAAGGCATCCAGGCGCATGACGATCCTGCGGCAATGAGGAGCGCGCAGTGTCACGGCGATGCGTCCGTCCGCCTCTCCCCAGCCCTAGGGAGTGCCAGAAATGCAAAGCGGGCCCTGAGGCCCGCCGGAGTTCCTCGAGCGACGCTCGCGGATCAGATGGAGTAACCCAGCAGCATCGCCACGCCGGCTTCCTTGTTGGGACGCTTGAAGCCGTCGCGGGTCAGGCGGTTCATCGGGATCGACAGCGACGAGGTCTGGAACCACTTGGCGTAGAGCTGGTCGATCTCGCCGCTGGCGTAGATGCGGCTCAGCACGCGGTCCACGATCGAGCCGAGGCGGGTGTCGCCCTTGCGCATCATGATCCCGTAGGGCTCGACCGAGAACGCCATGCCGCCCAGGCTCAGGCTGTCCTGCGCCTTCTCCTTCGAGGTCAGGCCCAGCAGCAGCGCGTCGTCCTGCGCGAACGCGCGGGCCTTGCCCTCGCGCAGCGCCTTGAAGGCATCGCCGTTGCTGGCGTACTGCACCAGCTGCATCTTGGCTTCGCCCGACTTGTTCAGCTGGTTGAACAGCTTCTCCGACGTGGTGCCCTTGGTCAGCGCGATCGTCATGCCGTCCAGGTCCTTGGTCGTCTCGACCCGGGTGCCGTTGGGCAGCAGCACCCGCATGCCGGCGACGAAGACGGTGTAGCTGAAGTCGACCTGCTCCTGCCGCGCCTTGGTGTTGGTCGTGGAGCCGCACTCCAGGTCGATGTCGCCCTTCTGCAGCTTGGGGATGCGGTCGGCGCCCGAGACGACGACGTACTCGACCTTCAGCTCGGGCAGCTTGAGTTCCTTCTTGATCTCGTCGACGGCCGCCAGGCACAGCTCGACGGTGTAGCCCTGGCCCTGCTTCTGCTCGTTGACGAAGGAGAACGGACGGGACGTCTCGCGCACGCCCAGCGTGATCGTGCGGGTCTCCTTGATGCGGGCCATCGTGTCGATGGTGGAGCCGGCGGCGCTGGCCGACAGCGACGTCAGCGCGGCGGCGGACATGACAAGGACGCCGCTCAGGCGCCGGATCGCGGAGGACATGGTCGAAGTTCGGGTCGGTGAAAACCCTGAATTCTAGGGATACGTCCTCACCGAAGCGTCACCAGCCACCGCCGCTCGACCACCGGTTCCCTACCGCCCAGGCGCAAGCCGCACCCTTCCGTGAAATCAATCACGGGTCGATAACCGGACTCACCGTGAAGGCGCCGTCAAGGGCGCGCCGCCTGCCGGCTGGCCGCGCACCAGCTGGCGCATCAGCAGCGCGGCCACCAGCGTCGATCCGATCACGACGTAGCCCACCTGGCCGAAGTCCTGGACGTGGCCGTCCGGCCCGATGTGGACGATGTGGCCCGCCACCAGCGAGGCCACCCCGCCGGCGAGCTGCTGCAGCGCCGAATTGATCGCGTTGAACGAGCCGCGCTGCTCCGGCGCGGGCACGCCGGCGAGGGTCGCCTGGGCCGGGATCATGCGCGAGAAGATGCCCACGAACATCACCACGTTCACCAGGATCAGCAGCCACAGCGGCGACGGGCCCAGGTGGGTGTAGACCGCGACCGTGGCGATGGTGATCGCGCAGCCGGCGTAGAACACCGGCATCGTGCCGACGCGGTCGGCCATGCGGCCGATCAGCGGCGAGAACACCAGCGTGCACAGGCCGGTCACCAGGTAGATCACCGGCAGGTGATCCAGCGGGATGCCGACGTTGTGCACCACGAAGGCGCTGGCGAAGGGCATCAGCATGAAGCCGCCCGTCGTCAGCAGCGCGGTCAGCGCGAAGGCCAGCTGCTGGCGCGACACCCGCACCGTCTGCAGCAGGTGCCGCCCGGCGCTGTGCCGGCCGGTGCCGGCCGCGCCGAGGTGCGCATTGACCGGCTGCAGCCGGGTCGCGATCACCAGCGCGGCGAGCAGCCCGAACAGCACGATCGCGATGAACGGCGCATGCCAGTCGAAGCGCGAGGCCAGGAAGATCGAGAACGGCAGCCCCAGCACCTGGCTGGCCGCGAAGCCGCCCTGCAGCAGGCCCATCACGCGGCCGCGCTGCGCGGGCGGGAACAGGTCGGCGGTGATGGCCATGACGATGGAGCCGATGACGCCGCCGAACAGGCCGGTGACGATGCGCGCCGCCAGCAGCGACACGAAGCTGGTGGCCAGCCCGCACCACAGCGTGCCCAGCAGGAAGCCGCCGAAGAAGAACAGCAGCAGCCGCTTGCGGTCGAAGCGGTCGGCGAAGCCGGCGGTCAGCAGGCCGGCGATGCCGGCGCTGAAGGCGTAGGCCGAGACGGCCGTGCCGAACTCGCCGGCGCTCATCCGCAGCGCCGGCATGATCATCACGCCCAGCGGGGACATGATCATGAAGTCCAGCACGACGGCGAATTGCAGCAGCGCCATCAGGCCGGCGGCCAGGCGTTGGTAGGGCGTGAAGGGCTGCATCGCGGCGGGTGGGGCCGCGGATGTCGCCGTGGATGTCGCGGCGGGTGTGCCGGCGGGAGCGGATTGGTGGTCGGGCATGGGTCGCGATTCTGCGCACCGCCTGTCCCGACTGCGTAAAGACATGGCGTAAAGACATCGCCGGCATCCGGAGATTGCCGCGGGCCGGCGGACGTCAACCCCCTTTTCACCAGAAACAGGGGATGAATCGCGGCGGCACGAGGTCTAGACTGGCGCCACGCTGGCAAGGTGCCGCGCATCGACGCACGACAGTGCGCGCGCGGCCGCCGGCAGGGGCCAGGGAGCGGTTCTCTTCGGGGCGTTCGATGCCGAGCCGGGAAGCGCTTCTCCGCATCATCGAGATCCACAGCCAGGTCGCCCAGCTGGGACTGGACCTGGCCGGCGTGATGTCGCTGTCGGTCCACGGCACGCTGGAGCTCGTCGACGCCGACGGCGCCGCGATCGAACTGGCCGAGGGCGAGGACCTGGTCTACCGCGCCGTCGCCGGCGCCGCCTCCCACCAGCTGGGCGTGCGGGTGCGCCGCGACGGCAGCCTCTCCGGCACCTGCCTGCGCCAGGGCATCCCGCTGATCTGCGAGGACGTCGAATCCGACGGCCGGGTCGACCTCGAGGCCTGCCGCCGCGTCGGCCTGCGCTCGATGGTCGTGCTGCCGCTGTCGCACCAGGGCACGCCGGTGGGCGTGCTCAAGGCCTTCTCCGCCCGCACCCGCAACTTCGGCAACCGCGAGGTGGAGGTGCTCTCGCTGATGTCCAAGGTGCTGGGCGCCGCGATGTACTGGGCCACCCGCTACGGCCGCGACGACCTCTTCCACCGCGCCACCCACGACGACATGACCGGCCTGGCCAACCGCTCCCTGTTCATGGACCGGCTGCGGCATGCGACCGCGGAGGTCGAGCGCGGCGATCCGCCGATCGCCGTGCTGCTGCTGGACATGGACGGCCTGAAGCTCATCAACGACAGCCTCGGCCATGCCGCCGGCGACGCCGCGCTGATCGAGTTCAGCCGCCGCCTGGCCATGGCCACGCGGGAGTCGGACACGGTCGCGCGGCTGGGCGGCGACGAGTTCGCCGTGCTGCTGACCCACGCGGGCTCGGCCTCGACGCTGGCGACCACGCTGGACCGCATCCAGACGGCCGTCGAGGGGCCCTTCGCCTACCTGGACCGCGTGCTGCGGCTGCGCGCCAGCATGGGCGCCTCGCGCTGCCCGGAAGACTGGCGCGACGCGACGGCGCTGATGGAGTGCGCCGACATGCGGATGTACGAGGCCAAACGCACCCGCCAGGGCCGCGACCGCACCGGCCCCGTGCCGCTGGACCCGCCGTGCTGACCGTGCTCTGCTGACCGCGCGCTGGCGGCCGGGCGCCCTGTCGAGCGCCGAAACCGTGCGGGCGGTCACGCGGCGCGCCGCGCCCGCGTGCATGTCCGCATTCCCTTGTCACGGCCGCTGCTGATAATGCCGGCACATCAAGAGCCCGCAGGGAGGGACCGATGACCGACATGGTGTTCGCCGACGAGCTGCCGGAACCCGGGGAGGAGAGCCGGAGCCGCGTGCTCGATCCGTGGGTGGTGATGATCGTCGACGACGATCCCGCCGTGCACCAGGTCACGCAGCTGGTGATGGCGGACTTCGAGTTCGCCGGGCGCCGGCTCCAGTTCCTGAATGCCTACAGCGGCAGCGAGGCGCGCGACGTGCTGCGCGACCGCCACGACATCGCGCTGATCCTGCTGGACGTGGTGATGGAGTCGGAGCACGCCGGGCTGGACGTCGCGCGCTTCATCCGCGAGGAGCTGCGCAACACGCAGGTGCGCATCGTGCTGCGCACCGGACAGCCGGGCCAGGCGCCCGAAGAGCATGTCATCAAGACCTACGACATCAACGACTACAAGGAGAAGACGGAGCTGACCAAGCGCAAGCTGATCACCGTCTTCTACTCGGCGCTGCGTTCCTACCGGGACATCGTGATCCTGTCGCAGTCGCGCGCGGCGCTGCGGCGCTCGATCGATGCGATCACGCAGATCCACGACTCGAGCAACCTGCGCCACTTCGCATCGGCGCTGCTGGAGCAGGTCGGCCACATGCTGGGTTACCAGGCGCAGGGCCTGTGCGCGAGCCGCATGTACGCGGCCTCGCATGCCGAGGGCCGGCTGCAGGTGCTGGCCGCCACCTCCGAGTACCAGGGGCTGCTGGCCGGCAACCGCCTCACCGA
Organism: Mitsuaria sp. TWR114; assembly: GCF_007997345.1. Taxonomy (NCBI): domain Bacteria; kingdom Pseudomonadati; phylum Pseudomonadota; class Betaproteobacteria; order Burkholderiales; family Sphaerotilaceae; genus Roseateles; species Mitsuaria sp. TWR114. The sequence goes on along the minus strand of NZ_VOSR01000634.1, from coordinate 2,769 downwards.
CCTGCCGCCCGACGTGCGCGACGCGCTGGACCAGGCGCTGGTCACGCGCGAGAGCCGCTTCGAGGACGGGCGCTTCATCGGCTACTACCAGACGCACTCGGGCAACGAGAGCCTGCTGTACATGGTGCTGTCGGATCCCATCGACGACGAAGGGCGCGAGATGCTGGACATCTTCTGCGCCAACGTCGCGATCGCCTACGAGGGGCTGCTGGCACGGGATCGGGCGCGCTGAAGCGGCCTATCATCGCGGCCGCTTTCCCGGGATTTCCGGGTTTCGGAATTCCGCGGTTCCGCGTTCATGCATCAGCTTCGCCTCTTCTTCATCGCCCTGCAGTTCTTCACCCGCGTGCCGGTGCCGCGCTGGGTCGGCTTCGAGCCGGCCTGGCTGCAGCAGTGCGCGCGCTACTTCCCGCTGGTCGGCGCGGTGGTGGGCGGCTGCTCGGCGCTGGTGCTGTGGGGCGCGATGCAGCTGTTCCCGGCCACGGTGGCGGTGGGGCTGGCGATGGCCGCCAGCGTCTGGCTGACCGGCGGTTTCCATGAGGACGGGCTCGCCGACAGCTGCGACGCGCTCGGCGGCGCGGTGTCGCGGGAGAAGGCGCTGGCCATCATGAAGGACTCGCGCATCGGCAGCTATGGCGCGCTGGGGCTGATCCTGGTGCTGGGCCTGAAGGCGGCGGTGCTGCTGGGCTTGGCGGACACCGATCCGGCGCTGGCGGCGCTGGCGATCGTGTGGGCGCATGTGGCGTCGCGCGCCGCGCCGGTCTGGCTGCTGCATGCGCTGCCCTACGCCGGCGATGCCGACCACGCCAAGGCCAAGCCGCTGGCGACGCAGATCAGCGGCCCGGGCCTGGGCATCGCGCTGGGCCTGGTGGTGCTGGCGACGGCCGTCGGCGCCTGGCTGACGCCGGAGAACGTGCCGCTGATGCTGGGCGCGGTGGTGGTCGTTGCGGGGCTGACCTTCTACATGCAGTCGATGCTCGAGCGCCGCCTGCACGGCTACACCGGCGACACGCTGGGCGCGACGCAGCAGGTCGTGGAGCTGGGCGCGCTGCTGGCCTTCCTGGCGCTGGCGCCGCTGTTCCCGGTGGACTGACGATGGGCGACGGTGTCGACGCCAACGCCCGCTCTGGCGTCCAGGCGCGTGCGCAGGCGCAAGCCCATGCCGATTCCGATGCCTATTCCCATGCCCAGGCCCGCGCCGACGGGGCCGTCGTTGTCTGGCGGCATCCCCGTCCGGAAGGCGCGAGCGGCCTGTGCGTCGGCGCGCGCTGCGACCTGCCCGTGGCGCGGCGCCGGGCCAAGCGCCTCGCGCGGCGCATCCAGGCCCATGCGCGGCGACACCGGTTGCCGCATGAGGTGTGGACCTCGCCGCTGCGGCGCTGTGCCGACGTCGGTCGATGGCTGAAGCGCTGGGGCTGGCGGCATCGGGTGGATGCGGCGCTCGCGGAACTCGACTTCGGTGAATGGGATGGCCGGCCGTGGGCCGGGATCCCGAAGGCGGAGATCGACGCCTGGGTCGCGGACTTCGCGCGCTACGCGCCGGCAGGCGGCGAGACGCTGGTCGCGCTGCTGGCTCGCGCGTCGGGCTGGTCGGGCGGCGCGCTGGTCGTCAGCCATGGTGGCTGGATGCTGGCGCGGCGCTGGTCCATGGCGCATCCCGGAGCACTGCCGCGTGCCGATCAATGGCCGCGACCGCCGGGCTACGGCGAGCGCTGGGCGCTCTGAGCGCCGCGGCCGGTCGACGCGGGCCTCAGGCGGCCTGCTGGGTCAGGCGGATGTACTTCTGCATCAGGGTCTCGCGCGATTCGACGTGCGCCGGATCGACCGGGATGCAGGCGACGGGGCACAGCGTCGCGCACTGCGGCTCGTCGAAGTGGCCGACGCATTCGGTGCACTTGCCCGGATCGATCTGGTAGTACTCCTCGCCCATCGAGATCGCGTGGTTCGGGCACTCGGGCTCGCACACATCGCAATTGATGCATTCGTCGGTGATCATCAACGCCATGGCTTTACTGCTCCATGCGGTTCTTGGCGATGCGGTCTTCCAGCCGTTCCCGCACCAGCGGCGAGACGAACTTGGAGACCTCGCCGCCCAGCGTGGCGATCTCCCGGACGAAGGTCGAGGAGATGAACTGGTAATGGTCCGACGGCGTCAGGAACACCGTCTCCACCTCGGGCATCAGCTGCCGGTTCATGCCGGCCATCTGGAATTCGTATTCGAAGTCCGACACCGCCCGCAGCCCCCGCACGACGACCTTGCCGCCGTTCTCCATCACGAAGTCGCGCAGCAGCCCCTTGAAGGCCACCACCTCGACGTTCGGATACGGCGCCACCAGCGCGCGGGCCATGTCCAGCCGTTCCTCGACGCTGAACATCGTCTTCTTGTGGTGCCCGGCCGCGACGGCCAGCACCAGGCGCTCGAACAGGCGGCTCGCGCGACGCACCAGATCCTCGTGGCCGAGGGTCATCGGGTCGAAGGTGCCGGGGTAGACGGCGGTCAGCAGGGTCTGCGAAGTCATGGGCGCGGATTATCCGCCGCGTCGCAACAGACGGTAATGCACCGCTCCGGCCCGCCCTTCCTTCCACACGGACAAGCCCAGCGCCGCGGGCGCTTCCACCGGATGCGGCGATTCCAGATAGATCAGCCCGCCCTGCGCCAGCAGCGGCACCGCGGCGGCCAGCGCGGGGAGGAACAGGTCCTGCGCGAACGGCGGATCCAGGAACACCAGGTCCAGCGACTCCGGCGCCGCGCGCCGCATCCAGCGTTCG
>NZ_VOSR01000633.1:0-5638 GCF_007997345.1 Mitsuaria sp. TWR114 | reverse complement strand
CGAGGCCGCCGCCGCCGAGGTCCGCGCGCTGGGACGCGTGGCCCGGGTGCTCCAGTTCGACGTGTCGGATCGCGAGGCCACCGCCAGCGCGCTGCTGGCCGACGTCGACGCGCATGGCTGCTACTACGGCGTCGTCTGCAACGCCGGCATCGCGCGCGACGGCGCCTTCCCGGCGCTCAGCGGCGAGGACTGGGACCAGGTCATCCACACCAACCTGGATGCCTTCTACAACGTGCTGCAGCCGCTCACCATGCCGCTGGTGCGGCGCAAGGCGCCGGGGCGCATCGTGACGCTGGCCTCGGTCTCGGCGCTGATGGGCAACCGCGGCCAGGTCAACTACAGCGCGGCGAAGGCGGGCATCATCGGCGCGACCAAGGCGCTCGCGGTCGAGCTGGCCAGCCGGCAGATCACCGTCAATTGCGTCGCGCCGGGCCTGATCGACACCGACATGGTCGACCCGCAGCTGCTGGAGGAGGCGCTCAAGCTGATCCCGGCCAAGCGGGTGGGCAAGCCGGAGGAGGTGGCGGCGATCGTGAGCTTCCTGATGGGCAGCGATGCCGCCTACATCACGCGGCAGGTGATTTCGGTGAATGGGGGGATGGTGGGATGAGCAAGAAGCGGGTCGTGATCACCGGCGTGGGGGCGTTGTCGCCGCTGGGCCATGACGTCGAGACCATGATGGACAGCCTGCGGGCGGAGGCCAACAAGGTCCAGCGCATGCCCGGCTGGGCCGACTACGAAGGCCTGAACACGCAGGTCGGCGTGCCCTGCGCGCCCTTCGAGCTGCCGGCCGACCGCTACAACCGCAAGAGCATGCGCAGCATGGGGCGCGTCGCGCAGATGGCCACCCGCGCCAGCGAGATGGCCCTGGAACAGGCCGGCCTGCTGGGCGATCCGCTGGTGACCAGCGGCCGGCTGGGCGTGAGCTTCGGCAGCTCCAGCGGCACGCCCAGTGCCGTCGGCGACTTCGGCCGCATGATGACCGCCAAGAGCATCGAGGGCATCAACGCCAATACCTACGTGAAGATGATGTCGCACACGGCGACGGTCAACATCGCCGTGTTCTTCGGCATCACCGGCCGCATCATCACGACCAGCAGCGCCTGCACCTCGGGCAGCCAGGGCATCGGCTACGCCTACGAGGCCATCCTCAGCGGCCGCCAGGTCGCGATGCTGGCCGGTGGCGCCGAGGAGCTGGATCCCACGCAGGCAGCGGTCTTCGACACACTCTTCGCCACCAGCACCCGCCACAACGACCAGCCGCGCCTCACGCCGCGGCCGTTCGACGCCGACCGCGATGGTCTGGTGCTGGGCGAGGGCGCCTGCACCTTCGTGCTCGAGGAGTACGAACACGCCAAGGCCCGAGGCGCCCGGATCCTGGGCGAGATCGTGGGCTACGGCACCAACTGCGACGGCACGCACGTCACGCAGCCGCAGTCCGCGACGATGGCCCAGGCGATGCGCCTGGCGCTGGAGGACGCGGGCCTGCCGCCCGGCGCGATTCCCTACGTCAACGCCCATGGCACCAGCACCGACCAGGGCGACGTGGCGGAGAGCCAGGGCACGCAGGCGGTCTTCGGTTCCGATGTCGCGATCTCCTCGCTCAAGAGCTACATGGGCCACACCCTGGGTGCCTGCGGCGCGCTCGAGACCTGGATGACGCTCGAGATGATGCGGGCCGGCTGGTTTGCGCCGACACTCAACCTCGAGCGCGTGGACCCGCGCTGCGGCGACCTGGATTACGTGCGGACCGGCGGACGCGCCCTGCAGACCGAGTTCGCGATGACCAACAACTTCGCGTTCGGCGGCATCAACACCTCGCTGATCCTGCGCCGGCTCGATTGATCCGTTCGACTTCCTTCGACTTCGTTTGACCTTGTTTGACTTCGCTTGACTGGAGACCGTTCATGAAGCTTCGCCATTCCGCCGCGATCCTGCTGGCCTCGATGTTGGCGGCCACCGCTGCCTCGGCGCGCGACACCGTGCTGCACATCCCGCTGGCCGACGTGCTGTCCATGCCCGAGGCCAAGGACAAGCTGGATGCCAACATGAAGTTCTTCCTCGCCGGACAGACGACGCCCAAGGTGCTGCAACGCTTCTCGACCGACGTCAGCAACCCCAAGACCAATGGCGTGGGCAAGACCGACGAGTTCGGCTGCAAGTGGGCCGCGCTCAGCGCGCTCATCAGCCTGCAGAACAGCGCCAAGCGCGAGGGTGCCAACGCGGTGATCGACATCGTCAGCTACTACAAGAAGAACGAGTACCGGAGCGCGACCGATTTCGAATGCCATGCGGGCGCCATCATCATCGGCGTGGCGCTCAAGGGCACCTACGCCAAGATCGCCGAGTGATTCATTCCATTCATTGACCTGAGGGAGATTGCAGATGAAGAAGATGGTTGTGGGCCTGATCCTGGCCAGCCTGGTGGGCGTGTCGCAGGCGCGCAGCGCTGTGCCGCTGGTCGAGCCGGACCGCGTGGTGCTGGTGGCCGGGCAGTCCGCGCTGACGCCGGACCAGGTGAAGCAGGCGATCGTGCGGGGCAGTGCCAAGCTGGGCTGGACCGTCGCCTCCGACGAGCCGGGCAAGCTGCGCCTCAAGTACAACAAGCAGAACAAGCATGAGGTCGTGGTGGACGTCAGCTATGACAACGCCGGCTTCCAGGTCCGGTACGTCAACAGCGTCAACATGAAGTACGAGCAGGTCAACGGCGTGGCCCACATCCACCCGTTCTACAACACCTGGGTCAGCAACCTGAGCCGCGCCATCTCGTCCGAGGCCAGCGGCACCCCGGCCGCGCAATGACCGCGCGGCGGGGCCCCGCGATCCGATGAGCCTGCTGTGCCTGCTCGCGACGCGGTCCGCGCTGCGGGCCGGCATGGCGGATCCGGCGTCGTGGGTGACGGCCACGGAGCGCGCGCGGCTCGAGGCCTTCGGCACCGAGGCCCGGCGGGACGTGTTCCTCGCCGGGCGCTGGCTGGCGCGTCAGGCGGTGCGCGAGTGGCGCGGCGATGACGGCGCGGTCGAGCTGCAGGTCGCCGACAGCGGCGCGTGTCGTGTCGCGCGGCCGGACGGGGTGTTCGTCTCCATCAGCCACAGCGGTGACCAGGTCGCGTGCGCGGTCGCGGCGGTGCCGGTGGGCGTGGACATCGAGCGCTTGGGCGCGCGCGCTCGCGATCACCTCGCGTTGGCGCGTGCCGTGCATGGCCCAGCCCAGCAGGAGCAACTGCGGCAATTGCCGCCGCAGGCGCGGGAGCGCCATTTCCTCCAGCTGTGGACGCTCAAGGAAGCGTGGCTGAAGGCGCGTGAGCAGGGCCTGGATTTCGCGCTGATGCGGGCCATGGCCTTCGACGAATCCGCCGATGGCGATGGGGGCGACATGGCCGTCACCGAGGACGGCGCGACGATCGTCGCGATCGCGACCTGCGCCGACTTGCCGGCGGTGATCACGCCCTTGAACGCGGCACAAATGCAAACGGCGCCGGAGTGGCGCCGTTATCGCTCGCGCTGCTGAGCGCGCGGTCCGCGACGATCTCAGCCCGGCTTGCGGGCGACGCAGTTAAGCAGCGTTTCCTCGCGTTGCTCGGGCACGCGGAACCCCAGCCATTCGAGTGCGCCAAGGTCCTTGCGGCTCCACCAGAGGTAGGGCGTGCTGATGCGCTTGTCGTCGACCTGGAAACCGGCCTCGCGGAGCATGGCCAGGAATTCCGGCGCGCTGCGCTGCACGTGCATCGGGTGGCGGAACAGCAGCCGGATGATCCAGCTGTGGATGTAGGCGCGGGTGCTCTCGGCCAGCAGCAGCACGCCGCCCGGCTTGAGCACGCGGAAGACCTCGGACAGCGCGGTCGCCTGATCGACGATGTGATGCAGGGTCTGGTGGCACAGCACGACGTCGACGGAAGCGTCGGGCAGCGGGATGGCTTCGGCATGCGCGTCGTGCAGCGTCACCGGCACCGGCGTGGCCTGGCGCATCGCGGCGCAGCGGGCGGCGAAGTCCGGCTCCGGATCGAGCGCGTGGATCTGGCTGGGCTGGAAGCGCTGGGCCAGCTCGGGCAGCGAATGGCCTTGCCCGGTGCCGATGTCCAGCATCACGCCGCCCTTGGGGATGTCAGGCGCCAGGCGCTGGAGGTCGTCCAGCGCGCGGCCCAGCACGTGGACACGCCAGGTCGGCGTCGAGAGGAACCAGAGGCCGAAGCGGGTCTCGGGCACGAAGGCGGGCTTGCGGGTGGGCAGGGACGTGAGGGGTGTGTTCATGGGGCGTCGTTCGTGCCGGGGTGTGCCGCGGTCGTGTGCTGGTCTGCGTCGAGCGGCGGCAGATGATAGCGGCGGCGGCCTGCGGCGCGCCGAGGCCCGGAGGGGCAAACGATGAACAATGCCCGCAATGGGGGAGCCGGCGCAATGAGGCGAGCTGGAAAAGACAAAGCCCGCAAGACTTGCGTGAACCGCCGGGGTTTACTGATGGGCCTCAGGCCCTGGGCTTTCGACTTGCCCACTTGAAGCCCACGATGCCCCCTGCGATGAGGCAGATGAGCATGAAGCCCAGCGACATCATGAAGGCGTCACCGATGTCGGAGTCCGACTTGATGTATCGAGGGCCATACCAACTGGCAAACAGCTCGACCAGCCCATACGACACCAGGGCAAAGACGACGGCACCGAGCAAGGTAAACAGGGCGCGCTTCATGACATCTGCCAGAACCAGATGGCCTTGGCCTTCTTGTAGTCGCTCCACAAGCCTTGAATGGCAAAGCCTGTGGCGATGCGAAACCAGGAGGAGGTGTCTGTCATGCGGGACTCTTTGAAGAGGTCGATGTGGTCACCGCTGAGGCCTGGACCGTAGTAGTCCTTGATGAAGATCACCCCATGCTTGCCCTTGATCTTGTCGAAGGATGTGGCGACGTCTTTGCCGGTGAACTTCTGAATCTTGCCCGGAAGCACCGCGGCGTTTTTATCCAGCCACGCCGCAAGCTCTTCGGCACGGATCGGATATTTGGGCTTGTCCTTCTCCCATGACCTGGCCCCACCAAACGACTTCAAGTCGACGCCGCAGCGCATGAGGGCAGCGGAGAGGTTGATCGCACACTGGTTCTCGTAGACGGTCTTGTCCAGGATCGGTGCATCCCCTGCGATGTTGGGGTGCTGCTTTCAGAGTTCGGAAAACGTCGGCATCTTTGTGCCCCTCCACTGAAGGCGTGAAGGGCCATTCTGATAACCGTGCGTGGCAAGTTCAGGTGACGAAGGTCAGCCTGAGGGGAATCTCTTTTAGGGACCGGCGAGCCGGAGAAGGTGTGCTTTGCGGGTCTTCGAGGAAGGCGAGGTTGCGCCGCCTTTTGTGCTACTTGGAGCCCAATGGACAAAGCCCGCAAGACTTGCGTCTTGCGGGCTTTGGGATCTGGTGGCGCTTCAGGGATTCGAACCCCGGACCTGCGGATTATGATTCCGTCGCTCTAACCGGCTGAGCTAAAGCGCCTTGCGAAGAATGCGACTATAGCAAAGTTTTCGAAGACAATGCAAGCCCCCGCCGAGCACGGCGACAAACGTTCGGCGCGCGAGTCCTCTCGACCCCTCCATGTTCAGCTTCCTCAAGAAAAAACTGGGCTTCGGATCCTCCGAACCCACGCCAGCGCCCGCTCCCGAAGCG
>NZ_VOSR01000632.1:0-3886 GCF_007997345.1 Mitsuaria sp. TWR114 | reverse complement strand
GCCGACGATGGGCGAGAACAAGGGCACCGTCTCCGGCGCCGCTGGCGGCGCGACCGCCGAGAACCAGAACAGCAAGCTCGAGCATTGCGACGAGACGCTGGGCACGCTGGCGATCTTCGAGGACACCAACGCCCCCTGGTGGTCGCAGTTGCGTGACCGCCAGCTGGGCTCCACGGTGCCGGTGCTGCGCCTGATGGTCCAGCAGTCCAACTGCTTCGTGATCGTGGAGCGCGGCAAGGCCTTCGCCAACATGGAGCGCGAGCGGGCGCTGATGCAGTCGGGCGAGGTCCGTGCCGGCAGCAACTTCGGCCAGGGCCAGATGGTCGCCGCCGACTACACGATGAGCCCCGAGATCCAGTTCGCCGGCAAGACCGGCGGTGGTGGCGGTGGCATCGGCACCGGCGCGATCGGGCTGCTGACCGCGGTCGCGGCCAACGTCAGCCAGAACGAGGCGTCCACGACGCTGCTGCTGGTGGACAACCGCTCCGGCGTGCAGATCTCGGCGGCGGAGGGCACGGCCAAGAACTTCGACTTCGGTTTCGGCGGCGCCAGCTTCTTCAGCAACACCGCCATCGCTGGCGGCGCCTACGGCAAGACGCCGGCGGGCAAGGTCATCGTGACCGCCTTCGCGGACTCGTACAACCAGATGGTCAAGGCGCTGCGCAACTACAAGGCGCAGCAGGTCAAGGGCGGCCTGGGCACCGGCGGTCGACTCGGCGTGCAGGGCGGCTCGACCGCGGCCTCCAAGGAGCTGGACCAGCCTGCCGCCGCACCGAAGGCCGCGCCGAAGCCGGCCGCCAAGCCCGCGGCGAAGAAGCCGGCGACCTCGGGCACGACCGGGACGACCGGGAAGTAAATCGCCCTCACCCCAACCCTCTCCCACTTCGCGGGAGAGGGGGCCATGCCGGGGACTCCCGCCACCGCGCGGGAGACGCGGCCTGCCTCAGCGCTGCTCGATCTCGGCGCGCAGGCGCTCTTCCTGCTCGCGCAATTCCGGGGTGAAGGCTTCGCCGAAGTCCTCGACCTCGAAGATCTGGCGGATCTCGATGTCCGAGTCGCCCGTCTGCGGATTCGGGCACTTCTTGACCCACTCGATCGCCTCCTGCAGCGAGGCGCACTCCCAGATCCAGAAGCCGGCGATCAGCTCCTTGGTCTCGGCGAACGGACCGTCGGTGACGGTGCGGGACTCCCCGGAGAAGCGCACTCGCACGCCCTTGCGGCTCGGATGCAGCCCCTCGCCCGACTTCATGATGCCGGCCTTGACGAGTTGCTCGTTGTACGCGCCCATCGCGGCGAGCAGTTCGGTGCTGGGCATCTCGCCCGCTTCGCTGTGGCTGTCGGCCTTGACGATGACCATGAATCGCATGACGTGCTCCTGAATGCGCCCGGGTGGGACGCTGAAAGTGGATGAGGGTGGACGACCATGGCCGTCTCACCCTCATGACGTCTGGCGCCGCCGGATTTCGACAGGCGCCGCGAAATTTCCCCCCGTGCCCCTCAGGCCGCCAGCAGCTGCCGCAGCACGTAGGGCAGGATGCCGCCGTGGCGGTAGTACTCGACCTCGATCGGCGTGTCGATGCGCAGGATCAGCGGCACGCGGCGCTCGGCGGCGCCGGCGGCACGGATGATCAGCGTCGCTTCCGATTGCGGCCGGATCTCGTTGCCCAGTTCGATGTCGATGAGCTCGTCGCCCTTGAGCCCCAGCGATTCCCAGGAATCGCCCGGACGGAACTGCAGCGGCAGCACGCCCATGCCGACCAGGTTGGAGCGGTGGATGCGTTCGAAGCTCTTGGCCACCACCGCCTTGATGCCCAGCAGCTGCGTGCCCTTGGCCGCCCAGTCCCGGCTGGAACCGGTGCCGTATTCCTCGCCGGCGAAGATCACCGTCGGGGTACCGGCGGCGATGTAGCGCATCGCGGCGTCGTAGATGAACAGCTTCTCGCCGCCGGGCTGGAACAGCGTCAGCCCGCCTTCCTCGCGCGCACCGTCCGGCTTGGCCGGGATCATCAGGTTCTTGATCCGGACGTTGGCGAAGGTGCCGCGCATCATGACCTCATGGTTGCCGCGGCGCGAGCCGTAGCTGTTGAAGTCGGCCTTGAGCACGCCTTGCTCCTTCAGGTAGCTGCCCGCGGGCGACGCTTCCTTGATCGAGCCGGCGGGCGAGATGTGGTCGGTGGTGATCGAGTCGCCGAACAGCGCCATGATGCGCGCGTCCCGCACGCCGACCTCCTGCGCCTGCGGGATCTGCGTGAAGCCGCTGAAGAAGGGCGGCTGCGCGATGTAGGTGCTGCGCGGCCAGCCGTAGACCTGGCCGGTGCCGCCGGTGATCTTCTTCCAGAGCTCGCCCGGCTCGGCCTTGACCTTGCCGTAGTTGGCCCGGTACGCGTCGGGATTGAGCGCGAGCTTGAGCAGCGCGTAGATCTCGTCGCTGGTGGGCCAGATGTCGCCCAGGTAGACCGCCCGGCCGCCGGTGCCGTGGCCGACCGGCTCGGTCATCAGGTCGCGGGTCACGTTGCCGGCGATCGCGTAGGCCACCACCAGCGGCGGGCTGGCCAGGAAGTTGGCCTTGATGTTGGGATGGATGCGCGCCTCGAAGTTGCGGTTGCCCGACAGCACGGCGGCGCACACCAGGTCGTTGCCGGTGATGGCCTCGTTGATCTCGGGCGTCAGGTCGCCGGCGTTGCCGATGCAGGTCGTGCAGCCGTAGGCGGCGACGGTGAAACCCAGCTGCTCCAGGTAGGGCAGCAGGCCGGCCTTCTCCAGGTACTCGGTGACGATGCGCGAGCCCGGCGCCAGCGAGGTCTTGATGTGCGGCTGCACCTTCAGGCCAGCCTCGACCGCCTTCTTGGCCAGCAGGCCGGCGGCCAGCAGCACGCTCGGGTTGGAGGTGTTGGTGCAGGAGGTGATCGCCGCGATCAGCACGTCGCCGTTGGCGATCGACAGGCCCTTCTGGGCGCCGCCCAGCGGGAAGCGCTGGTGCAGCTTGGCGGCCGGCTGGTTGAAGCCGTTGTCGGCCACCGGCTTGCTGTACAGCGAGGTGAAGGTCTTGGCCAGGTCGGTGATGACGATGCGGTCCTGCGGGCGCTTGGGGCCGGCCAGCGAGGGCACGACGCTGCCCAGGTCCAGCGAGACGACCTGGCTGAAGCGGATGTCGCCCGCCTTGGGGATGCCGAACAGGCCCTGCGCGCGGAAGTAGCTCTCGAAGGCCTCGATCTCCTCGGTCGTGCGGCCGGTGCCCTTGAAGTAGTCGATGGTGCGCTCGTCGACCGGGAAGAAGCCCATCGTCGCGCCGTATTCCGGCGCCATGTTGCCGATGGTGGCGCGGTCGGGCACGGACAGCGAGGCGGTGCCCTCGCCGAAGAACTCGACGAACTTGCCCACCACCTTGGCCTTGCGCAGGATCTCGGTGACGGTCAGCACCAAGTCCGTGGCGGTGACGCCCTCGCGCAGGCGGCCGGTGAGCTCGAAACCGACCACGTCCGGCGTCAGGAAGTAGACCGGCTGGCCGAGCATGCCGGCCTCGGCCTCGATGCCGCCGACGCCCCAGCCGACGACGCCGATGCCGTTGATCATCGTCGTGTGGCTGTCGGTGCCGACCAGCGTGTCGGGGTAGTAGACGGTGCCGGCGCCGCCGCCGGTCTTGTTGTCGGTCTTGTGGACGCCACGGGCGAGGTATTCCAGGTTGACCTGGTGGACGATGCCGAAGCCCGGAGGCACGACGCCGAAGGTGTCGAAGGCCTGCATGCCCCACTTCATGAATTCATAGCGCTCGCGGTTGCGCTCGAACTCCAGCTTCATGTTCAGGTCCAGCGCCTGCTTGTCGCCGAAGTGGTCGATCATGACGGAGTGGTCCACCACCAGGTCGACCGGCACCAGCGGCTCGATC
>NZ_VOSR01000631.1:0-4325 GCF_007997345.1 Mitsuaria sp. TWR114 | reverse complement strand
CGGCTGGTCCAGCGCCTGCCGGGCGTCGATCGCGTGCAGCCGCCGCACCCGGCCGTCGTCCAGCCGTTGGCGGTCGAAGCGCTCGACCAGCAGGAGCGGCTCCGGCACGCGGTGCAGCTGCACGGCGGCAACGTCCAGGCCCGCGCGCGCCGCCAGGCGCATGCAGAAGTATTCGTTGAACGGCCGATCGGGCTCGTCCTGCGGCGCCGGCTTGAGCACATGCGTCGACGCCATCTGCGGCCCATCGACGAGGTACCAGCCGCCATCCGGCTCGACGTACACCCCGAGCTTGTCGCGGCGCCCCGGCAGCGCGCCGCGCACCTGCCCGTCCCAAGCGGCCAGCGGCGACGCGTCCGGGTGGCGCAGGCGCTCGGACAGCTCCTCGCGCGCGATGAGCCGCTGCGATGGACCGGCGCTGCGCTCGCGCTGCGTGTCGACCAATCGGACCGCGCCCGCCAGGTCGTGCCCGAGCCGCCGCAGCGCGCCGACCCGGTCGTCCGCCGCCAGGCCGAGCGCCGAGAAGGTGGCGCGCCGGAGCGCCCCATTCGGCAGCAGGCGGTCGAAGCAGCGCAGCACGGCGTCGTCCTGCGACTCGCTGCCCGGCCCGCCGCGCGCCGGCAAGGGCAGCGACGGCGCCAGCGGATACGCCAGGACCTCGGCGGTCCAGCGCGCCAGGTAGGCGAAGGACAAGCCCTGCGGCGAGCCCGGCTCGTCCGTTCCGACCGGGCGCAGCCACCCGATCTCATGCTCGTCGAGCCAGACCTCCAGCCCAGCCCGCCGCATGCCGACTCCCTCTCCCGCTTGCGGGAGAGGGAAGGGGTGAGGGCCAGCAGCCGTCGGGCTCATGCGCTCTCGTCGAGGTCGGAGAACTTCGAGTCGCGCGCGGTGCGGATCGCGCGCCGCACGACTTCCCGCTGCTGCGAGGGCACGGCGAAGAGGCTCACGCCCAGCGCTCTGGCGGCCTTGAGCACGGTGGACAGGCTCACGCCGCCTTGGCCGGTCTCGATATTGATCAGCGTCTGGCGCGACATGCCCAGCGCCTCGGCGGCTTCGACCAGCGGCAGGCGCGCCGTGGTCCGCGCGGCGCGCACGGCATTGCCGAGCGCGACCGCGTCTTCAATCATCGGATCGTCCGGGGGATCGATCGGTACGACAGTACGCATGGAGATTCCAGAATCAAAAACACAGTCATCGGATCTCCCTCCCGGCAATCGTGATTCCTGTTTGCTGGAATCTTTGATGCCCCGCGCATTCTGCGCTCATCCGGCCAGCACGGCATCCCGCAGGGCATGCCGGCCGCCGGACGCCCCCGGTTCAATCGATCGGCGTCAGCTTGGCCACGCTGAGCGCCAGCCACTTCGTGCCATGGCGGCCGAAGTTGACCTGCGCCCGCGCGTCGGGCCCGCTGCCCTCGAGCGTCAGCAGCACGCCCTCGCCGAACTTGGTGTGGAACACGCCCTTGCCCACGCGCAGGCCGCCGTGCTCGTCGCCGGTCTTCTCGGCGGCGGACTGCTTCATCGCGCTGGGCACCGGCGCCTGGGGGAAACCGCCCGGATCGACGCGGCCCGCGCCCACCATGGACTTCAGTCCCGAGCCGCGCTGCCAGGCTTGCTGGTAGTCCCGCGCGAAGCCCGAACCGAAGCCCTGGTTGCGGGGCGTCAGCCACTTCAGCGTTTCCTCGGGCAGCTCCTCCATGAAGCGGCTCTTGATGTTGTAGCGGGTCTGGCCGTGCAGCATGCGCGTCTGGCAGAAGCTGATGTACAGCCGCTGCCGCGCGCGGGTGATGGCCACGTACATCAGCCGGCGCTCTTCCTCGAGGCCGTCCGCGTCGGACAGCGAGTTCTCATGCGGGAACAGGCCCTCCTCCAGGCCGGTGATGAACACCGCGTCGAACTCCAGGCCCTTGGCCGAGTGCACCGTCATCAGCTGGATCGCGTCCTGCCCGGCCTGGGCCTGGTTGTCGCCCGCCTCCAGCGAGGCATGCGTCAGGAAGGCCGCCAGCGGCGAGATGATCTCGCCGGTCTCGGCGTCGGGCGTGGCCGGCGCGGCCGGCGCCACGGCGGCCGGCAGCCCGTCGGCGATCGCGCCCGGGGAATGCTCGTCCACCGGCAGCGCCACGGCGTCCTTGCCGAAGCCCTCCTGCGTCACGAAGGCCTCGGCGGCGTTGACCAGTTCGCCCAGGTTCTCCAGCCGCTCCTCGCCTTCCTTCTCGGCGCGATAGAACTCGGCCAGGCCGGAATGCTCGATGACGTGCTCGATGATCTCGCGCAGCGTCAGGCCGGTGGTGGCCTCGCGCAGCGCGTCGATCAGCGCGACGAAGTTGCCCAGGCTCGCGCCGCCGCGACCGCCGACGGCGCCCACGCTCTGCACCAGCGAGCGCCCGCTCGGCCGCGCGGCGTCCTGCAGCTGCTCGATGGTGCGCGCGCCGATGCCGCGCGCCGGGAAGTTGACGACGCGCAGGAAGCTGGTGTCGTCGTTCGGGTTCTCGAGCAGGCGCAGGTAGGCCAGCGCGTGCTTGACCTCGGCGCGCTCGAAGAAGCGCAGGCCGCCATAGACGCGGTACGGGATGCCCGCGTTGAACAGCGCCGACTCGATCACCCGCGACTGCGCGTTGCTGCGGTAGAGCACCGCGATCTCACTGCGCGGCAGGCCCTGGCGGTGCAGCGCCTGCGCCTCCTCGAGCAGCCACTGGGCCTCGGCGAAGTCGCTGCTGGCCTCGTGGACGCGCACCGGCTCGCCGGGGCCGGCCTCGGTGCGCAGGTTCTTGCCCAGGCGCCGGCTGTTGTTGCTGATCAGCGCGTTGGCGGCGTCCAGGATGTTGCCGAAGCTGCGGTAGTTCTGCTCCAGCTTGACGACCTGGCGCACGCGGTACTCGCGCTCGAAGTCGGCCATGTTGCCGACCCGCGCGCCGCGGAAGGCGTAGATGCTCTGGTCGTCGTCGCCGACGGCGAACACGCCCTGCCCGCGCCCCGGTGGCGCGAACATCTTCAGCCAGGCGTACTGCAGCTTGTTGGTGTCCTGGAACTCGTCGACCAGGACGTACTGGAAGCGGCGCTGGTAATGCTCGCGCACCGCCTGGTTGTCGCGCATCAGCTCGTAGGAGCGCAGCATCAGCTCGGCGAAGTCGACCACGCCTTCGCGGGTGCACTGGTCCTGGTAGGCCTGGTAGATGTCCACCAGCTTGCGGGTCTGCTCGTCGCGCAGGTCGATGTCCTTGGGCCGCAGGCCGTCTTCCTTGGCGCCGGCGATGAACCACGACACCTGCTTCGGAACGAAGCGCTCCTCGTCCAGGTTCATCGCCTTGATCACGCGCTTGATGGCGGAGACGGTGTCGCCCGCGTCCAGGATCTGGAAGCCCTGCGGCAGGCCGGCCAGCTTCCAGTGCGCGCGCAGGAAGCGGTTGCACAGGCCGTGGAAGGTGCCGATCCACATGCCGCGCACGTTCACCGGCAGCATCGCGGACAGGCGGGTGACCATCTCCTTGGCGGCCTTGTTGGTGAAGGTCACCGCCATCACGCCGGCGGGCGTGGTGTAGCCCTGGCTCATCAGCCAGGCGATGCGCGTGGTCAGCACGCGGGTCTTGCCCGAGCCGGCGCCCGCCAGGATCAGCGCGGGCTCCTGGCCCAGCGTCACCGCGGCGTACTGTTCGGGGTTGAGGTTGTCCAGCAGCCCGCGCGGTGTGAACAGATCGTCTTGCGGCGGGGTCGGCCGGCCGTCGCCGAAATCCTGGGAATTCATCCAGCCATTCTAAGTTCCGGGCCGCACCGGCCGGTGACAGCAGGCCGGTCCGGCCCGGAGGCTGGCATGATGCCGCCCCCATGAAGCCCGAAAAGACCAAGACCGCGGCCACCAGCGTGGCCAACAGCGCGGCCACCGGTGGGATCGCCGCGACCCCGTGCCCCTGCGGCAGCGGCCGCGGCTACGACGCCTGCTGCGGCGCGCTGCACCGCACCTTCGCCGAGACCGGCGCGCTCACCGCGCCCGACGCGCAAGCGCTGATGCGCTCGCGTTACACCGCCTACACGCTCGACCTGATCGAGTACCTGCTGGCGACCTGGCACCCGGACACGCGGCCCGAGGCCCTGGAGCGCGGCGAGCGCGACCTGAAGTGGCTGGGCCTGGAAGTGCGGCGGCACAGCCGCCAGGATGCGGACCACGAGACGGTGGAGTTCGTCGCGCGCAGCAAGGTCGGCGGCCGCGCGCACCGGATGCACGAGATCAGCCGTTTCGTGCGGGTGCACGGCGCCTGGCTCTACCTGGACGGGCAGATCGACTGACGACCCGGACCGCTGGCGCGCGACGCACCACGCCGCCCAGCGCCAGCA
>NZ_VOSR01000630.1:0-6263 GCF_007997345.1 Mitsuaria sp. TWR114 | reverse complement strand
CCGCCAGCGTCGACCAGAACGCGCTGAAGGCGACGGCCAGCAAGCCCTGTGCGATCGCGGCGCGGCGCAGCGTCGGCCAGGCGCGCCACAGGCCGCCCAGCGAGCGCAGCAGGCCGCCATACGTCGTGCGCATCGCCGGCGGCGAGGACGGAAGCCAGCGCCAGCTCGCCAGGCCCGCGACGGTCAGGGCCAGCGCCGCCAGGCCATAAACCCAGCGCCAGCCCAGCAGGTCCGCGATGACGCCGCTCATCACGCGCGACAGCAGGATGCCCAGCAGCAGCCCGGTCATCACCTGGCCGACGATGCGCCCCCGGTGCTCGGCCGGGCTCAGCGCCGCGGCCATCGGCACGACGTCCTGCGCCAGCGTCGCCGTCAGTCCCAGCAGCGCGCTGGCGACCAGGAAGGGCGCGAAGCCCGGTGCGAAGCCGCTCATCAGCAGGGTCGCGATCAGCAGCACGAACTTGGTGAGGATCACGCGGCGGCGATCGAAGCGGTCGCCCAGCGGCGTCAGCAGCAGGATGCCGGCGGCGTAGCCGAGCTGGGTGAGCATCGGCACCGCGCCGATGCCACCGGTGGAGGCGTGCAGATCCTCGGCCAGCGGGGCCAGGATCGGCTGGCTGTAGTAGAGCGACGCGGCGCCCAGGCCGGCCGATGCGGCCAGCAGGACGATCAGCGGCGCGGAGGGCGTTGCGCCGGCATCCGGCGGCGAGGCGGTCGAGGTCGTTGTCACGGTGGGTGTCGAGGTCGAAGTCAGCGGCAGGGCGGACATGGCAACTCCGGAAGGGTAACGAGGAAGCGGGAATCGGTGGGCGGCGGCGCGCCGGCACCGGGATGCCTCGCATTCTTCGGATGGGCGCCCGCCCGCGGAACCGGCCCCGCACGCACAGCGGCCATACGCCCGGCGTATAAAGCGCCTCATGAAAGACCTTGTCCGGGACGGCGGCCAGGACCGCCTCGCGCTGCTGCAGACCTTCCTCCGTGTCGCGGAGGCGGGCAGTTTCTCCGCGGCGGCGCTGCAGCTCGCGACCACCCAGCCGACCGTCAGCCGCCGGGTGCAGATGCTGGAATCGCTGCTCGGCGCGCGGCTGGTGGAACGCTCGACGCGTGGCCTGCGCCTGACCGAGGAGGGCGAGCGCTGCGCCGCGCAGGCGCAGGAACTGATCGATGGCTGGCAGACGCTGGCCGAGGAGCTCGATGGCGGCGAGGAGCTCTCCGGCACGCTGCGGCTGCGGGTGCCGCATGCCTTTGGGCAGAGCCAGCTGATCGAGCCGCTGGCCGCCTTCCTGAAGCGCCATCCGCGGGTGTCGGTCGAATGGATGCTGCAGGACCAACTGCCGGATTTCAGCCGGGAGAACGTCGACTGCTCCCTGCTCGTCGGCGAGATCAGCCAGCCCAACCTGATCGCCACGCAGCTGGCGGAGGTCCCGCGGGTGCTGGTGGCCGCGCCGTCGCTCGCGAAGAAGCTGCCCAAGGGCCTGGACCGGAAGACACCGGAGGAGATCGCGGCGCTGCTCGGCGCGCAGCCCTGGCTGGCGCTGCTGGCCTTCTACCGGGACGGCATCGACCTGCGCGCGGCGACGGGTGATGCGAGCCTGCACATCGGCTTCCGGCCCCGGCTGGGCACGGACAGCCTGTTCGCCTTGATCGAGTCCGCGCGGCGCGGCCTGGGCCTGGCGCTGGTGTCGCAATGGGCGGTCATCGACGACCTTGCTCAAGGACGCCTGGTGCGGCTGCTGCCGGACTGGTGCGCGACGCCGCTGCCGATCTCGCTCGTGTATCCGTCGCGCCACCTGCAGCCGGCCCGGCTGCGCGCGTTCCAGCAAGTGATGCGCGAGGTCATCCCGACCTTGCCCGGCATGCGCGAACTGCGCCGGCGGTGAGGCAGCAGCGTCCCTCCAGGGGCGCGCCTTCAACGACGCATGGATGGGCCAGTGAAACCGGATCCGCTTCCGCCTAGATTGCCTCGCTCGTGGGATCCCTTCCGTTCCCCTTGCCAGGAGCCATGCAATGAACGTTGAGACGACGAGGACCTTGATCAACGCCGGCGTGAGCGCGCAAGAAGCGCTCGCGATTTCTCAGGCGATCCATTTGGAGGTTGCGAACGCGAAAGCCGACATGTCGGTGAAGCTCTTCGAGAGCGAGCGATGGCTTTGCTTGGCGCTAATGGCGACCTTCCTGTTGTCGCTGTTCTGGGCTGCCGCTCTCGATCGCTGACGCGCTCAAGAAAAAGGACCGCCCTCGGGCGGTCCTGGTCACGGCGCCGCCGGGCCCCCGGCGCGCATCAGGCGCTCAGCTCTTGCTGGCGGGCTTGGCCGGCGTGGCCTTCTCGACCTTCTTCTTCACAGCGGGCAAGGCCTTGCCGGTGCTGGCCATGTTCATCTGCGTGTCCATGCGCAGCAGCTTGCCCTGCGGTCCCGCCATGTCCATGCCCATCGTCATCGACATCGTGCTGCGCAGCATCAGACGGTCGGCCAGGCGCACGTCCATCTTGCCGCTGCCGGTCGCGGTCATCGAGCCCTTCACCTCGGCCGGCGCGGACGCGGCCGGCGCCGGGGCGGTCGCCTCCGTCGCGCTGGAGGCGGCGGGCTTCATCAGGCTGGAGTGGAACGGCGCGGACACCGGCAGCGCGACGTCCATGGCCATCGTCACCGCGACATCGAACGACGCCACGCCCTGGCGCACGCCGGTCAGGGTATAGCGGCCCACCACCTTGCCCAGCTGCTTGGACGCGCCCATCGGCAGGTTCATCTCGACCGGCACCTCGATCGATTCGCCGACCTTCAGCGTCACGCCGTTGAACTTGCGCATCCAGTCGAAGCTCTGGTTGAAGAGCTGCTCCTGCAGCTCCTTGCTCAGCGCCTGGGACGCGGCCGTGGCAGGCAGCTGCATGTCGATCTGCTCGAACTGGTCGTCCTTCAGCCGCGCGTTGAAGCGGAAGGTCATCGGCGGCGGCAGCGGCTGAAGCTGACCGGACGCATTGCGCATCTCGGTCTTGAGCGTCGCCATCTCCGCATCCAGGGTGTAGCCGCCATCGGCCGCCTTGGCCGAGGTCGACAGCGTCTGGCGCATCGCCATGGTCATCGTCAACGGCATGGCGGCCTTCAACTGCTCGGCCTCGGCGCGCGCCTGCTCGGGCGCGTCCGCCGGCAGCCGCATGGACATGTTCATGCGGGTGTCCATGGTCAGGTCGACCTGTTGCCGCGTCGACGGCAGCGGCACCAGGTTGAGCTTGACGCTGGTCTGCGCCAGCGCCGCTGGCGTCGCGATCGCGGCATGGAGGGCCAGCGCGGTGGCCAGAGAGAGAAGTCGATTCATCGTTGTCGCTTCCTTGAGGAGTGGAGCTTCAGCCCCGGTAGTTGTCCTGCATGCGGTAGCCACGCGCGTAGAGCGCGAACAGCAGTGCCGCCAGCAGCGCGAAGCCGGCGAAGAAGAACATCTGGAAGGCCGTCACGCTGGTGCCGGTCGACTGGATGTAGGTCGTCACCGCCGAACCCTTGACACTCGAATTCGCCAGCAGCACCCACAAGTTGCCGATGGTCACCGACAGGTTCCAGAAGCTGGTGATCACGCCCTTCATCGCCAGCGGCGCCTGGCTGTAGGCGAACTCCAGGCCGGTCGCCGACACCAGCACCTCGCCCAGCGTCAGCAGCGCGTAGGGCAGCACCTGCCAGGTGATGTCGACCGCGTGGCCGTCGTCGAGCCACAGCTGCAGCCCGCCCACCACGATCCAGGCCAGGCCGGCGAACGCGATGCCCGCGCCCATGCGGCGCAGCGCCGTCACCTTCAGGCCCAGGCGGGCCAGCAGCGGGTACAGCACCAGGTTGTTGAACGGGATCAGGATCATGACCAGCGCCGGATTGAGCGCCTGCATCATCGAGGATTTGAACCACTCCGGCTTGGCCATCTGGTCGGCCTGCAGCACCCAGGTCGAGGCCTTCTGGTCGAACAGGGACCAGAACGGCGTGACCAGCGCGAACAGCACCAGCAGGCGCAGCACCTGGCGCACGCCTTCGACGGCCTCGGCCGGATGCACCGCCCGGGCGCGTTCCAGCTGCATCCAGGCGCCGATGCCGCCGAAGCCCATGACCAGCACCAGCGCCGAGCAGAAGGCGATCACGAAGCCCAGGTTGGGCGTCAGGACCAGCGCCCCGATCGCCAGCACCACGCCCAGGCCGGCCACGATCAGGCCGCCGCGGCCCTGGCCCGGCGCCTGCGCCAGCAGCGCCGTGCGCACCACCTTCAGGAAGCCATGGGGATCGCGGTGCGACTGGCCCGCCGGCACATGCGTGTACTTGCGGCGGCCGCTCCAGAAGATCAGGGTCGCCAGGAACATCAGCGCGCCCGGGATGCCGAACGCGACGCTGGCGCCGAACCTGTCCAGGAAGATCGGCATCAGCAGCGAGGCGAAGAACGAGCCGAAGTTGATGATCCAGTAGAAGGCGTCGAAGACCTTCTGCGCCAGCGTGCGGTTGCTCTTGTCGAACTGGTCGCCGATGAAGGAGCTGACCAGCGGCTTGATGCCGCCCGAGCCCAGCGCGATCAGGAACAGGCCGAAGTAGAAGCCACGCAGGTTGTCCTCGAAGATCGCCAGGCAGGCGTGGCCGGCGCAGTACACCAGGCTCAGCCAGAAGATGGTGTTGTACTTGCCGAAGAAGCGGTCGGACAGCCAGCCGCCCAGCAGCGGGAAGAAATAGACGCCGATCACGAAGGTGTGGAACACCTCCTTGGCCTCGCCCTTGCGCAGCGGTTCAGGAATGGCCAGCAGCAGGCTGGTCATCAGGAATACCGTCAGGATGTTGCGCATCCCGTAGAAGCTGAAACGCTCGCAGCCCTCGTTGGCGATGATGAAGGGGATCTGCGGCGGCATCTTGGGCGCGGCCTGCGCGGCGCTGCCGGCGGCGCCGCCCGGGGCAGCGATGGTGGAGGTGTTCAAGGGAAGTCTCCGTCGTGTCGTCGGGCGCTTGTGACGCCCCAAAAGGAAAGCCGCCGGGGGTAACTCGGCGGCTCTTGCGAAATCAACTCGTGCCTCGATGACACCCTCTCCCCGCGGACGGGGAGAGGGAGGGGTGAGGGGTCTCCATCAGGCGCACCTGCGGAGGCCGGCCCTCACCCCATCCCTCTCCCGCAAGCGGGAGAGGGAGTTCATGCGGGCGATCAGGCCTCGAAGGGCAGCTTGAACTGGCTGAGGTCCTTGCGGGTCTCGACCAGCACCAGCGGGCCGTCGTCGACCACCACGACCGGTGCCGGCTCGCGGCCCAGCGGTGCCGGGGCAGGCTCGGCGGCGATCGCGGCCTGGGCGGCGGCGATCTTGTCGGCATCGCTGTTGACCCAGACCAGGCCGGCGCCATCGGCGACGGCGCTGAGCTCGGTCATCGGCAGCTCGAAGCGCGGCACGATCGGGGCGGCGGCCGGAGCCGGCGCGGCAGCCACCGGTGCGGGCGCGACGGCTTGCGCCGGCGCCTGCTTCGGCGATTCGCCCAGTTCCAGCTGCTTCGGCGCGGCACCCGCGTCCAGGACGATGCCATCCAGCGCGGCCACGGCCGGCGAAGCGACCTCGCCTTCAGCGATCAGGCCGTTCGCACCCTCGCCGCCTTCGGCGGGAGCGCCTTCGCCTTCGCGGCGGTCGCGACGATAGCGGTCGCGACCCCGGCCACGGCGGCGGCCTTCACCACGGCCTTCGCCTTCGGCGCCTTCAACGGCTTCGGCGGGGGCTTCGCCCTCGACCACCGGTGCGGCGGCGGACTCGGCGCCCTCGGCGAACGAGGCCTCGCCCGCTTCCGGCGCCTGGCCTTCGACCAGCGTGCCTTCGACCTGCTCGGCGCCCTCGATGCCTTCGGCGCCACGCTCACCGCGGTTGCCGCGACGGCGACGGCGACGGCCCTGACGCTCTTCGCCGGCCTCGCCCAGCGGCGTTTCCAGCGGCGTCTCCAGCGGCTGGGTGTCGGCGAAAGCGATCGGCGACTCGGTGTTGGCGGCCTCGGTGCCGGCCAGCGGCGCGAGTTGCTCCTGCGTCACCTCGGCGGCGCGCTCCTCGCGGCGGCGGCGGCCTTCGCCACGCTCGCCACGATCACCGCGCTCGCCCCGTTCCGGACGATCGCCACGCTCCGCGCGTTCCTGGCGCGGTGCGCCTTCGACGGCCTGCTCCGGCTTGTCGGCGCGCTCGTTGCGACGGTTGCGGTCACCGCCGCGCTCACCGCGTTCGGCACGATCGCCACGCTCGGCGCGATCGCCACGCTCCGGACGCTCGCCGCGGCCTTCCTGCT
>NZ_VOSR01000063.1:0-15624 GCF_007997345.1 Mitsuaria sp. TWR114 | reverse complement strand
TCGCGGCCAGCGGCTGGTTGAGCTGGTGCGCCAGCGCCGAGGCCACTTCACCCAGCGTGCTCAGCCGCGCCTGATGGGCCAGCGCCTCGGTGCGGCGGCGCTCGCGCTCCTCGGTCTGCTTGCGCGCGCTGATGTCGACGATCGACCCCATCCAACCGATTTGCACGCCGTTCGCATCCACCAGCGGCGCCTCGAAGATCATCACGTCCAACTCATGGCCGTCGCGATGCATCCAGCGCGCCTCGTAGCCCTCGCGCGGCGCGCCGCCCGCCATGTTGCGCTGGTGCCGGCGCAGGCTGTCGGCCATCTCGTCAGGCAACCAGTACGGCATCGGCGGCAGGCGGCCCAGCAGCTCCTCGGCGCCATAACCCACCAGGTCGCAGAACGCGCGGTTCACATGGGTCAGGCGGCCGTCCAGGTCCCGCCCGCGCAGGCCCACCGTCAATGAATCCTCGACCGCGCGCCGCCAGGCGGCCTCGGTCCGCGCCTCGCCTTCGGCGCGCCGCACCTCGCGCATCTGCCGGCGCAGCATCGCGCTGGCCAGCGCCGACAGCAGCAGGAACACCCCCATCAGCCCCGCCGCCAGCGTGTACCACCAGGGCCGGTGCGGCACGCGCGTGTTGAGCTCGAGCCAGGTCTCGCGCATCGCGGGATCGACGCTGACGCGGTAGCTCTGCGTCCCGGGCAGCGCGATCGCATCGCCCGTCTGCGCGAGCCGCTGCCCGAGTCCGTCGACCAGGCGCACGTCGTACTTCTGCGCCAGCCACCACGGCAGCGTCTGGCGCAGCAGCGCGCTCGGCGCGAAGCGCACCACCAGCCGCCCACCCTGCGGCCGCGCCGCGCTCCAGTGCGCGGTCAGGCCGCCCTCGTCCAGGCTCACGCCACTGCGCTCCTTCGACGGCGCCGTCGCCTGCGGCACCTGCTGCGGCACATGCGCGATCACGCGGTTGTTGGCGTCCAGGACCGTCGCGCTGACCCACAGCCGGCGCAGGCCCTCGGCCACCGCGCGGTGGTTGAGCAGCATGCGGTCGTCGACCGCGCCCGGCAGCTGCTGCGCGAGCCGGTCCACCGCCGCGTGCTCCGCGTTGAGCCAGTCCGAGATGCGCGCCTCCAGCGACAGCGCGTCGGTGATCAGCGTGAGCCGTTCCTCCTCCAGGTCGCGGACGTCGCTCAGCCGCAGCCACACGCCCACCGAGGCGGCAAAGGCCAGCGCCAGCAGCAGCGGCAAGGCCCAGCTGGCGCGCTTGAGCATCTGGAGCAGTCGTCGGGACACGGCCATGGCGGCAGTCTAGGCGCTACGCGGCGCGCGGGCCGGGCCGCGGGCGCTGCGGGCTCCCCCAATGTGGAAGTCCACAACTGGCCGCGCGCAGGCCGGATTTCCACAATCCGCTCCATCCCGCAGACCGGCCCCGCGCCGGCGCCTTGGATCCCGAGAACACCAGGAGACCCCCATGTCCGCCACCTTCCATCGCCGCGCGCTGCTGTCCGTCGCGCTCGCCACCGCCGGCCTGTGCGCCGCGATCGGCACCGCCACGAGCGCCTTCGCCCAGGCGCCGATCGTGATCAAGCTGAGCCACGTCGTCGCCCCCGACACGCCCAAGGGCAAGGGCGCGCAGCGCTTCAAGGAGCTGGCCGAGGAACGCAGCAAGGGCCGCCTGAAGGTCGAGGTCTATCCCAACAGCCAGCTCTACAAGGACAAGGAAGAGCTGGAGGCGCTGCAACTGGGCTCGGTGCAGATGCTGGCGCCGTCGCTGGCCAAGTTCGGCCCGCTGGGCGTGAAGGAGTTCGAGGTCTTCGACCTGCCCTTCCTGTTCAAGGACGACGCCTCGTTCCGCAACACCACCAACACGCTGGGCATGGAGCTGTTCAAGAAGCTCGAGCCCAAGGGCATCAAGGGCCTGGCCTTCTGGGACAACGGCTTCCACATCATGAGCGCCAACAAGCCGCTGCACCACGTGGCGGACTTCAAGGGCCTGAAGATGCGGATCCAGTCGTCCAAGGTGCTGGACGCGCAGATGCGCGCGCTGGGCGCGATCCCGCAGGTGATGGCCTTCTCCGAGCTGTACCAGGCGCTGCAGTCGGGCGTGGTCGATGGCACCGAGGGCGTGCCGTCCAACTTCTACACGCAGAAGACCTACGAGGTGCAGAAGCACACGACGCTGAGCAACCACGGCCACCTGGCCTACGCGCTGATCATCAACAAGAAGTTCTATGACGGCCTGCCCGCCGACCTGAAGGCGGTGGTAGACAGCAGCGTCAAGGACGCCACCATCTACGCCAACGCGATCGCGCAGACCGAGAACCAGCAGGCGCTGGAGAAGATCAAGGCCAGCGGCAAGACCACGATCTACACGCTGACGCCGGCCGAGGTGAACGAGTGGAAGCTGGCGCTGATGCCGGTCCACAAGGAGATGGAAGGCCGTGTCGGCAAGGCCACCGTCGAGGCTGCCTACAAGGCCGCCGGCTTCGTCCCGCCGACGAGATAAGTTCCCCCCTACCGGCTGACGCCGGCCCCCCAAGGGGGCGGACCCCAGGAGCCCGGCAAAGCCGGTTCTCCGGGCTCCCGCTTGATGAGTCCGCCCGCCTGGGGCGGCGTCCTGTGTGCCGCGCCCCTGTTCTGGGCGGCGCGGCCTTCTTTTGTCTGAAGGAGATCACCATGTCGCTGAGATGGCTCGATCGATTGGAGGAGAGCCTGATCGCTTTCCTCATGGGTGCCGCGACGCTGGTCATCGCGATGGCCGTGCTGCATCGCTTCCTGGCCGGCGTGCCGCACCTGCAAGATGCCGTCATCCGCATCGACGTGAGCTGGGCGCAGGAGCTGTGCATCTACATGTTCGTGTGGATGGCCAAGTTCGGCGCCGCCTACGGCGTGCGGGCCGGCACCCACGTGGGCGTGGACGTGCTGGTGCGCAAGCTCAGGCCCGAGCACGCGAAGTACCTGGTGATCTTCAGCCTGCTGGCCGGCGCGGTGTTCACCGCGACCATCGGCACGCTGGGCGCGACCTTCGTGTGGGAGAACGGCGCGCACTACGCGTTCACGCATGCCTTCGGCATCGAGAACCCCGACCTCTTCGAAGGCCCGACCTCGCCCGACCTGGAGATCCCGACCTGGATCGCCTACTCCTGCGTGCCGCTGGGCTCCTACCTGATGTGCTTCCGCTTCCTGCAGGTGTGCTGGCACTTCATCCGCACCGGCGAGGCGCCGCACGCGGACCACGGCCACGTCGAAGGCATCGAGGATGACGTCGCCGCGGTCGGCGCGGCCAAGACAGCCGAGGAAGCCGCCAAGGGCTCGAACGGCTCGAAGGGAGATCGCGCATGAACACCCTGATCATCTTCTCGCTGCTGGTGGTGCTGATGCTCACCGGCATGCCGATCTCGATCTCGCTGGGCCTGACGGTCCTGACCTATCTCTTCACGATGACGAACGTGCCGATCGAATCGGTCGCGCTCAAGCTGTTCACCGGCATCGAGAAGTTCGAGATCATGGCCGTGCCCTTCTTCATCCTGGCGGGCAACTTCCTGACCCATGGCGGGGTGGCGCGGCGGATCATCCACTTCGCCACGACCATGATCGGCCACTGGTACGGAGGCCTCGGCCTGGCCGGCGTGCTGGCCTGCGCGATGTTCGCGGCGATCTCGGGCTCATCGGTCGCGACGGTCGTCGCGGTCGGTTCCATCATCCTGCCGGCGATGACCAAGCAGGGCTATCCGAAGCAGTTCGGCGCGGGCGTGATCACGACGTCCGGCGCGCTGGGCATCCTGTTTCCGCCGTCGATCAACCTGGTGATGTTCTCGATCGCGACGGCAGGCATGAGCGCCACCGGACCGAATGGCGAGGTGGTCGGCACCGCGTCGGTGGGCCAGCTGTTCATGGCCGGCGTCGTGCCCGGCGTGTGCCTGTCGCTGCTGCTGGGCATCACCACCTGGTACCGCGCCAAGAAGTACGACTACCCGCGCATGGTCAAGGCGACCTGGGCCGAGCGCTTCAAGGCCTTCCGCGAGAGCTTCTGGGGCCTGATGCTGATCGTCGTCGTCATCGGCGGCATCTACAGCGGCAAGTTCACGCCGACCGAAGCCGCCGCCGTGGCCGCGGTGTACGCCTTCATCATCTCGGTCTTCGTCTACAAGGACATGGGCCTGAAGGACGTGCCCAAGGTGCTGCTGAAGGCGGCGGCGATGAGCTCGATGCTGCTGTACATCATCACCAACGCGGTGCTGTTCAGCTTCCTGATGGCCTCCGAGCAGATCCCGCAGACGATGGCGGCGTGGATGTCGGCGCAGGGCTTCGGGCTGATCGTCTTCCTGCTGCTGGTCAACCTGATCCTGCTGGGCGCGGGCAACTTCATGGACCCGGCGGCGATCGTGCTGATCATGGCGCCCATCCTGTTCCCGGTCGCGGCCAAGCTGGGCGTCGATCCGGTGCACCTGGGCATCCTGATGGCGGTGAACATGGAAGTCGGCCTGTGCCACCCGCCGGTGGGGCTCAACCTCTACGTGGCGTCGGGGATCACGAAGATGGGCATCACCGAACTGACGGTCGCGGTCTGGCCGTGGCTGCTGACGATGCTGGGCTTCCTGCTCGTCGTCACCTACTGGCCAGGCCTGTCGCTGGCGCTGCCGAGGGCGCTGGGGTTGGTCGGCTGACAGTCCCCTGCAACGCCTGCCTCGCCAGGCATCGACACCGCGAAAGCGCCGACAGTCCTGTCGGCGCTTTTTTCATGGGACGTCCGAAGTGCTCCGCCGCGGCCTCCCCCCAGACTGAAGGGGTGGGCCGATTTCCCGACCGCCTTACGATTCGCCGCCGCCGAAGCCCCTGGGGCAACCGGTACTCGACCTGTTCGAAAGGAACTGCCTTGCCTTTCCGGAACCGTCTTTTGGCCGTCGGCTTGGCGGCGATGCTTGCGGGCTGCGTCAACCTGCAGGCCATCAGCACCTACGCCGAATCGGCGGCCGGCGTGGCCGGCGCCACCGATGCCGCCAAGCGCTGGCGTGATTCCGACAAGAAGCTGCGCGAGCAACGCCTCGATGGCGACGTGTGCCCCATCGGCTACACCGGCCGGCTTCCCCAAGCGCAGTTCGACGCTGCCTATGACGACGCGGAGAAGCTGCACCAGGCCATGAGCGCGTACTTCACCGCCCTCGGCGAACTCGCCTCGGACCAGTTGCCCGACCTCGCCAAGACGGCCGCCCCTTCGCTCGAGGGCATCAAGGGCGCCGGCGCCAAGGTGTCGCCCGAAGAGGAGGCCGCCGTGCAAGGACTGTTCGCGCTGCTCCAGCGGGGGCTCGACGCCTACCGCCACAAGAAGCTCCGCGAGCTGATGACGTCCTCGCATGGCGACGTCGCTCGCGTGCTGGGCCTCATGCGCAAGCTCGCCGACGTCTACGCCGAAGGCCTGCGGGGCGAACGCATCCAGGCGATCAACTTCGTGAAGTGCGAGATCGGGCAATCCGATCTCGGCGACAAGTACCTCGGCCGACGGGAGCTCGCTCGCGTTGGGGCGGACTACGACAAGGCACTGAGCGCGATCGCCACCTACAAGGCGGCACTTCAAAAGCTCGCCGACGACCACGACCGGATTCGCGGCGCGCTGGCGATGGACCGCGACGCGATGACGCGCACGCTGAAGGCGATCGCCGCGACGGCCAAGGAACTCGACAAGGCCCACGACGCCGTGGCCAAGCTCTAGGGAGGGCGCATGACCGACACGACCCTGGCGTACAGCGCCGACGAACTGGTACAGCTGGCCAAGGCCCTCGACGACATGGCCGAGGCCATGCCGGTCGGCACGCCCGGTCCCGACGGTCTGACAGCGATGCGATGGAGCCAGTCGCTCGGCGGAGCGGCGCAGAACCTGCTGTTGATGGCCCAGCGGGACTACCTCGCCGACACCACCGAGCCGCTGGCGGACATCGTCGTCACGACGAAGGAGGCCACCGCGGCGCTGGCGAAGATCAAGGCCATCGACAAGATCGTCGAGGTTGTGGGGGACGTCATGCTGCTGGCCACCGTCATCTGGCTGCAGAAATGGAACCTGGTGCTGCCGACGGTCAAGGAGCTTCGGAACGACATTCGTTCGGTGTGAGCGGGCTCGTCAGCGCCGAGGCCGCGCGCCTTTGAACCCCGCACCGGCTGGCGCAGCGGCCTTCAAGTCGTCCGCGCGGCAGAGCCATCGCGCCAGCCACAAGCCTCGACGCATGGCGTTCAACTCCTCGATGCGGGAGGTCGTGAACCGCTGGCCGGTACGCCGCTCCAGCGCCCGGAGTGCCTGGATACGAGCGAGCGAAGGACCGATCCCCGTGGTCAGCACGTAGGTCACCGCGGCGCCCAATACCGGCATGGCGAGCCAGAGCACGTCGTCGCGTTGCAGTCCGTTCAGTTGGAGCAGCAATGGCAGGTTGAGCGCCAAGGCGGCCAGGAAGGCGACCCGACCCATCGTTGGTGGACTGCCGGCGATCGGCAGCGGACGAAGTCGATGCTGCTCCAGGTCGATGATGGGCGTCAGCGCGACGGGGATGCCGTCCTTGGACGGAGACAGTCGCCGCCGCTCCGCGAGGTAGCCCAGCAGCAGTCCACCGGTGCCGATCGCCGCGGCCACGGCCACTGCGACGCCATGGAGCTCGGGCCGCCCCATTCGCCATACCAGCGAGGTGGTCGACGCCACCAGCAGGCTGCCGAAGAAGATCAACGCCAGGAAGAAGCTCCACAGCGCCTCCGCGGGCGAGAAGCGGCTTCGGTAGGTCATGTGCACGCCCGACAGCAGAAACAGCAAGCCGGTGAACGGCGCCACCGCCAGCACGATGCGCGGCGCCAGCAGGAACGCCCACATCGCCGGCACGATCACCACGCCGGCAATCGCCATGGCGACCGGCGTGCCTTTCAGGGTGGCGAGGTTGTCCGGCATGACGATCACCCCGCCCTCGCATGCCCGCGCACCGCGGTCGGCGCGAAGCCGAATCGATCGCGGAAGCGCACCGCGAATCGCGACGGCGAGTCGTACCCGACCGCCGATGCGATGTCGGAGACCGGCCGGGAGGTGGCCTGCAGCAGGACCAGCGCAGAGGCCATGCGCACATCCGCGATCAACTCGCGCAGCGTCACGCCCTCGGCCGCCAGACGGCGTCGCAGCGTGGCCTCCGACATGGCCAGCGACCGGGCGATGGCGTCGGAACTCCATTCACCGTCCAGTCGCGCCGACAGCATGGCCCGGATCCGCGCCGAGACCCTCGCGTCGTCAGGCGGCACGCGCAGCACCATGCCCGCCGCGAGCAACCAGTGCGCCACCTCCAGCATCTGCTGGCGCACCACCGCCTCGGGCCGCGACGGGTCCGGGGCGAGGCCATGCCGCGCGCGCTCGAAGGCCTCGGCCAAGCCATCCGGCACGCGGCGCAGCACCCGCGCCGGAGGCGGGGCCACCTCGGACGCGTCGGCAGAGGACTGGCGCTGCGCGGTGGCCAGGTAGTAGGGATCGTCCAGCACCGTCCCGCCGAACATGAGCCAGCGCGCCTCGTAGCGCTCGCCATCGGTGATGCGGTTGTGGAAGTCGACCGTGTGCCCGCCGGCCAGCAGCAGCACCTGGCCGGGCAAGGCCCGGACGGCGCCGCCGCGCGCGGGCTTGACCGTCTTGATGCCGCGGTCGACGACGATGACGGCCGGCCGCTCGACGCGGATGCGCACGATCTCCAGCCCTTCTCCCTGCATGACGTGCGCGGCCACGCCCAGGCCGGGCCTGACATGCAAGGTTCGGGCGAGCTCGGCGCCGGTGGCCAGGCTCGCGCTGCCGCGGGCGACGCTCAAGGCGATGTCTTCACGCGATGCAGGGCGCACAACTTGTTGCCGTCGGGGTCACGGACGTAGGCCAGGTAGAACTGCCCGAGCGAATCGACGCGCAAGCCGGGTGGCTCCTCAATCGAGACGCCGCCATGGGCCACCGCCGTGTCGTGGAAGGCATGGACCTGCTCCGGCGACGCGCAGCGGAAGGCGATGGTGCCGCCGTTGGCGAAGGTCGCGGGCTCGTCGTTGATCGGCTGCGCGATGCCCAGCGTGCCGCCGTCATGGCGGTAGAACAGGCGCTGGTGGCCGGACTTGGCCTGGTGCGGCATGGCCCCGCCCACCCCGAGCACGCCCAGCACCTGGTCATAGAAGCGCCGCGCGCGGTCGATGTCGTTGGTGCCGATGACGATGTGGTTGAACATGAACGCTCCTTGTGGATGACGCAGCCAGTGTAGGCAGCGCCGGCGCCGGCTCCTCGCCGCGTCCGTTCAAGTTCGGTGCCGATCCGATCAGGCGTCCGTCGATCAGCCTTCAGCATCGGACGTCAACGCGCCGCTGCCGGTTCGCCCGAGTCGCGATGCAGCGCGCTCACATACGCCCTCGGCGTCATGCCGACCAACTGGCGGAAGTCCCGGATGAAATGCGCCTGGTCGAAATAGCCCAGGCGCTGGGCCAGTTCGGCGTCGGGCTTCGCTTCACCGCTCTGCAGCAAGGCGAGCGCCTCATGCAGCCGGTAACGAGCGATCACCCATTTCGGACTCGCTCCGACGTAATGCCTGAAGTCCCGCTGCAAGCGACGTGCGGACTCTCCCGTCATCGTGCACAGCTGTTCGACCGAAGTGATGCCCGCGTCACGGCCTATGACGTCGACGATCTCCGCCAGCCTCGCCCCGCGCGCATCCACCACCGGCGGAACTCGCGCGCGCAGCACAGCCTCGATGCGCGTCTTCCCCGCCTCGGGAGCGTCAGCCAGCGGCGGATCCAGCAACCGATCCACATCGTCGCCCAGCAGGCCGCGGGCATCGACCTGCCGGTCCATCAGGTCGGCCGCCGGCGATCGCAGGAATGCCGGCAGCGCTCCGACCTTGAACTTGACGCCATGCACCCAACCGCGACCGGCAAGCGTCCGGTTGAAACGTGCTCGTTGGACGCCCCACAGGCGCACCGCGCCGTCTTCCACGACCAGGTGGACATTGGGATGGGGCAGCGTCGATTGAACCTGCGGCGGACATGCCCGGAGATCCCAGCTCACGAACCAGTGATGCTCGATCCAAGGCGCCAGATCGGCGCTGGGCGGCTGCTGGTCATGGTGGAAGCGCCCTGGCGCCAGTCCGGGGTAGAGAACGCCTCGCGCGCCGCGAGGGGCGTGTGCTGTCATGCGATGCCGATGTCGTGTTTTTCCTATCGCCGGGATGGCGGTTCCGGTGCAATGGGACGAAATCAACGCCCTCCCGATCACCATGCCAGCTCTTGCAACGAGTATCGCCGCGCTCCTGTCCGCAGGTTCCGCGATGGCCGCCCCGGCGCCCGAGGCCTCAGCGCCTGCCGTTTCCGCGAGTGCGCCGATGGCGCCGGCCCGCATCGCTCGCGGCCTCTTCGACCTGCGACTCACCGCCCAGCCACTGGAACCCGGCGAGGCGCCGGCTCAACCTGCCCGGACGCTGATCCACAAGCAGTTCCGCGGCGACCTCGAGGCCAGCGGCATGGGACAGATGCTGTCCTTCCGCAGCGCGACGCCTGGCTCGGCGGGCTATGTCGCCATGGAGCGCGTGGAAGGGCGTCTTGCGGGTCGCAGCGGCTCCTTCGTGCTGATGCACCTCGGCGAGATGACGCGCGGTGCGCCTCAGCTGTCGGTTCGCGTCGTGCCCGACTCCGGCACCGGCGAGCTGGCCGGCCTGAGCGGCGACATGAGCATCGAGGCCCGCAACGGACAGCACCTCTATGTCTTCACCTATCGCCTGCCCGGCGAGTAACGCGGACAGGCGCCGCGCCGCAGGATCAGGCGTAGGTGTTGATGTTCCGCCCGAGCGTGCCCTCGGTGGCCAGGGCCGGCGCCTGCGGCAAGGCGGCGAGCAGGGCGGCGGCGCCGGCTTCCTGGACGTCCATGGCCTTGCGCAGCACCAGCAGGCTGGCGGCATTGCCGGCCGTGCCCGGCGTGCCGTTGGAGGCCTGCCTGACGGCGGCGTCGACGCTGGGGGAGTTGGTGATGACCATGCAGGCACTATCGGCCGATTCCGCGCCGACTTGAGCGGAATTTCACGAAGTGGCCGCCGCTCCCGCGCCCTGCCACCTCATCCGCCACCTGGCCCGCGGCCCGAACGCCGCCTCAGACGCCGCCGCGGTAGCTGCCCTGCTCCGCCGACAGACCCGCCTTCACCGCGCGCGTCATGTCATCGGCATAGACCTCGTCCTTGCCGTCGGCCAGCGCCGCCAGCACCTGCCGGGCGACGTCCAGCGGGTCGGTCTTCGGTGCGTCGATGCCCGCGGTCATGTCGGTGTCCATGAAACCGACGTGCAGCCCCAGCACCGCCGTGCCCTGGTCCTTCAGCTCCTGGCGCAGTCCGTTGGTGACCGACCAGGTCGCCGCCTTGGACACGCTGTAGGTCGCCGCGCCGGTCAGGTTGAGCCAGCTCAGCACCGACAGCACGTTGACCACCGCGCCGCCGCCCTGTTCCTTGAGCACCGGCGCGAACGCGCGGGTCAGCTCGAGCGGCCCCACGACGTTGGTCTCGAACTCATCGCGCAGCGCGGCGATCGCCTGCTCGCCCAGCAGCGGCGAGCCGCGGGTGATGCCCGCGTTGTTGATCAGCAGCGTGACGTCACCCGCCGCCCGTACCGCCGCGGCGATCTGGTCCGGCTTGGTGACGTCGAGCCGGAGCGGCGTCACGCCGGACAGGTCGATGGACGCCGGATCCCGCGCCGCCGCGTAGATCTTCTTCACGCCGGCGGCCTGCAGCGCCTTGACGAAGCTCTTGCCGAGACCGCGATTGGCGCCGGTGACCAGCGCGACAGTGTTCTTGAAGTCCATGGTGAATCCTTGAGCAGTGGAAGAGGGTGGAGTGGCTGTTTTCAATTTCACTCGACATGAATAATGTAATGTCGACCATCATCTAAACGCCGAACCGCGCACGCCTTGCCCCTGTCGGCGGAGGGGACGTCGCCGAGCCGTGCGGACCGATGTTGGCGCTCCGGCTACTCGCGCGCGCAGCTGGCTCAGGGGCAATAATCCCGGCCATCCCGTCGTCCGGAGAAGCCGCCGATGCCCACGATGCCGCGCCGCCCGCCTCACCGCCTCTTCCGTTGGAATGGGGTCCGGATCGGTCGCCAGGCCGAGGCGGTCCGCGCGGCCGGCGCGGCGACCCCGCAGGCTCCGGAGGCTCGGGGAGCAGGTCGCGCGAATGCGGTCATGGCGCTGCTGGCCGCCACAGCCCTCGCCGCCTGCGGTCGCGAACCGCCGCCAGCCTGGTCCGGTTATGCCGAAGGCGATCCGGTCTACGTCGCGGCGCCGGTCGCGGGCCAGTTGCTCGACCTCCAGGTGCAGCGCGGCGACACCGTGGCGGCCGGCGCGCCGCTGTTCAGCATCGACGTCACCCCGATGCGCGCCGCCCGCGCCGAAGCCGATGCGCGACTCGCCGCTGCCCGCGCGGAGCAGGCCGATGCCGCCAAGGGCCGCCGTCCCGACGAGATCGCGATGAGCCGGGCCCAACTGGCACAGGCGCGCGCGCAGTCCGCGCTGGCGGAGACCGACCTGGCGCGGCAGCAGCAGCTGATCGGCCAGGGCTTCATCTCGGCGGCGCGGCTGGACGACGCCCGGGCCGCCGCGGCGCAGGCGCGCCAACGCGTGCGCGAGCTCGAGTCCTCGTTGCGCGTGGCGGAACTGCCCGCGCGCAGCGATCAGCAGGCCGCCGCGCGCGCCAATGCAGAAGCCGCCTCGGCCGCGCTCGAACAGCAGCAGTGGCGCGAAGCGCAGACCCGGCAGCGCGCGCCAACCGCCGGCCTGGTCGACGACACCTTCTATCGCGTCGGGGAGTACGTCAACGCCGGCCAGCCGGTCGTGGCGCTGCTGCCGCCGTCGCAGCGCAAGGCGCGCTTCTACGTGCCGGAACCGGAGCTGGCCTCCCTGCGCCCGGGGCAGGCGGTGCTGCTGAGCTGCGACGGTTGCGGCGCGCCGATCGCCGCGCGCATCAGCTACATCTCGCCGCAACCGGAGTACACGCCGCCGGTGATCTATTCCAACAGCCAGCGGGCGCGACTCGTGTTCCTGGTCGAGGCGCGACCCGATCCCGCGCAGGCGACGCGCCTGCATCCGGGACAGCCGCTGGAGGTGCGCCCGTCTGCGGGCGCAGCGCCTGCGACGGCCGGTGCCGCGGCGTCGACGGCATCGGCCGCTTCCGGCGGACGCCCATGACCGAGCGCAGCGCGCCGACGACGCTCCCCGGCGACGGCGCCGGGTCGTCCGCGAGCGACCTGGCTATCGACGTCCGTGGCCTGACCAAGCGCTACGGCCAGCGGACCGTCGTGGACCACGTCGACCTGCAACTCGGACGCGGGCGCATCTGCGGCTTCCTCGGCCCCAACGGCAGCGGCAAGACGACCACGATCCGGATGCTGTGCGGACTGCTCACGCCCGACGAGGGCGAGGGCCGTTGCCTCGGCCTGGACATGCGCCGGCGCGCGGCCGAGATCAAGCGCCAGGTCGGCTACATGACGCAGCGCTTCGGGCTCTACGAGGACCTCTCCATCCGCCAGAACCTGGACTTCATCGCGCGCCTGTTCGAACTCGACGCGCGGCCTCGCCGCGTGGACGAGGCGCTGGAACGGCTCGGACTGAAGACGCGGCAGGACCAGCTCGCCGGCGCCCTGTCCGGCGGATGGAAACAGCGGCTGGCGCTGGCCGCCTGCCTGCTGCATGACCCTCGCCTGCTGCTGCTCGACGAGCCGACCGCCGCGCTCGATGGCGACGGCGAGCAGGTCTTCGCCCGGCTGCTGACGGCTCACCTGGAGGCCGGTGGCCTCGCCGTCGTCGCCACCCATCAAGCGCTCGCCTTGCCGCTGCCCCGCTGCATCGCGCTGACGCTGGGTCCCGCATCCTCCCGGCCCGATCCGGGCATCGCCCCGGCGCCGGCTGCCAGCCCCATGGAGTTCGCGCCGTGATGCTGGCGCTGCTGCATCGCGACCTGCTGCTGGCGGCGCGCCGACCGGCCGATGCGCTCGGGCCGCTGGTGTTCTTTGCGCTTGTCGCCTGCCTGTTCCCGCTGGCGATCGGCCCCGATCCGGCCTTGCTGGCGGTGCTCGGCCCGGGCGTGATCTGGGTGGCGGCGCTGCTGGCGATGCTGGACCAGGCCTACGGGCTGCGTCCGGAGGCGCATCGCTGGGAAGTGCTGCCGGAGGATTTCCACGCCCGCATCGAGCTGCCCGGCCGCGTGGACCACGCGCCGGCGCTGCTGCTGGGCGCGAGGCCGCTGCTGATGCGGCTGTGCGGCTGGCTGGCGGCGCGCCATGCCGGCGCGACCGGCGTGACGCTGCACTGGGTGCACGACTCGATGCGCGCCAAGGACGCGGGCGATGGCGGATCGCTGACGATCCGCACCGCCGAGCCGATCCGCGCGCTCGAGCACTTCTGCCGGCTGATGGCCGAGCACCTGGCCAAGACGAAGCTGCTGGCGCCGGTGGGCGAACTGCGGCTGGAGGCGATCGGCGTCCAGGCCCTGACCGAGGACAGCGCCTCGCTGCTGCCCGACACGGTGCGCACCGGCGAGACGCTCTACCTGACGCTGGAGCGCATCGCCGCGCGCCTGGGCCCGGAGCGGGTGATGCAGCCGGCGCCTGGCGACGATCACCGGCTCGAATGGATGACGCGCTGGCAGCCCGCCACCGACGGCCAGCGCGCCGGCGCCTCCGGCACGGGGCGCCGCCGCCTGGCGGCGCGGCCCGCGCCGTCCATGCCCGAACCCGGCTTCCTGCTGGAGCCGCCGCTGCGCCTGGCGCTGCGCGAACACCGGCCGCATTACCAGGGCGCGCTAACGCTGCTGGTCGGTCCCGACCGCATCGAGGGCGGCTGGTGGGACCGCCTGCCGGCGCGAGCGCCAGCGGACGCGGCGGCCGGGACTGGGACCGGAGCTGGAGCTGGAGCTGGAGCCGGAGCCCGGGACCAGACCGCGCCGCCCTTCACCGCGCTCGTGCCACAGGACGACGCGGCGATGGTGGCCGTCGGCCACCGCAACGTCGTGCGCGACTACTGGATCGCGGTCAACGACAACGCGGGCGTCGTCGCCATCTTCCGGCAGCAGCTGGACGATGGTGGCAGCGCCTGGTTCCTGCATGGCGTCTACGCCTGAACGGGGTCGAACGATGACCGCCCCGCCTGCCCTGCCCGCCGCCGCACTGCCCGCGCTACCTGCGCTGCCGGACTACGCCGAACTGCGCTGCCTCAGCAACTTCAGCTTCCTCAAGGGCGCCAGCTGGCCCGAGGAACTGGTCGAGCGCGCCAAGGAACTCGGCTACCGCGCGCTCGCGATCACCGATGAATGCTCGATGGCCGGCATCGTGCGCGCGCACGTGGCCGCCAAGCAGCACGGGCTGAAGCTGCTCGTGGGCAGCCAGTTCCGCATCGACCCGCGCGACGGCGCCGGCCCAGACGAAGAGGCTCCCTTCACGCTGGTGGCGCTGGCCTGCAACCTGAACGGCTACGGCAACCTGTGCCAGCTGATCTCGCGGCTGCGGCGCTCGGCCGACAAAGGCAGCTACCGCTGCACGATCGACGACATCGGCCCCCAGGCGCTGGATGACTGCGTCGTCATCGCCTGCCCGGACCGGCATGCGGCGGCCGCGCCGCTGCTGGCGATGTCGCGCTGGCTGCTGTCGCGCTTCACCGGCCGCTGCTGGCTGGGCGTGACCCAGACCCGCGAGCTCGACGACGAAAGCCGCCTGCTGCGGCTGCGCGAGGCGGCCGCGCTGACCGAGATCCCGCTGGTG
Source organism: Mitsuaria sp. TWR114 (assembly GCF_007997345.1). Classification (NCBI taxonomy): domain Bacteria; kingdom Pseudomonadati; phylum Pseudomonadota; class Betaproteobacteria; order Burkholderiales; family Sphaerotilaceae; genus Roseateles; species Mitsuaria sp. TWR114. The sequence goes on along the minus strand of NZ_VOSR01000063.1, from coordinate 875 downwards.
GCCGTCGGCGACGTCACCATGCATGTGCGCAGCCGCAAGCCGCTGCAGGACGTGTTGACCGCGACCCGGCTGGGCCGGCCGCTGACCGAGTGCGGCCAGGCGCTGGACCGCAACGCCGAGCGCCACCTGCGCGCGCGCGGCCGGCTCGGGCTGGCCTTCCCGGCCGCGCTGCTGGCCGAGACCCTGCGCGTGGCCGACTGCTGCGACTTCACGCTCGACGAACTGCGCTACCACTACCCCTCGGAGGTCGTGCCCGACGGCGAGACGCCGGCCAGCCACCTGCGCCGCCTGACCTACGAAGGCGCGGGCCGGCGCTGGCCCGACGGCATTCCCGCGGCGGTCAGCGAGCAGATCGAGCGCGAGCTTGCGCTGATCGAGGAACTGCGCTACGAGCATTACTTCCTCACCGTGGCCGACATCGTCCACTTCGCGCGCTCGCAGGGCATCCTGTGCCAGGGGCGCGGCAGCGCGGCCAATTCCATCGTCTGCTACTGCACCCACGTGACCGAGGTCGATCCGCAGCGGATGCAGGTGCTGTTCGAGCGCTTCATCAGCAAGGAGCGCAACGAGCCGCCCGACATCGACATCGACTTCGAGCACGAGCGCCGCGAGGAGGTCATCCAGTACCTCTATCGCAAGTACACGCGCGAGCGCGCAGCGCTGGCGGCGGTGGTGATCTCGTACCGGGTCAAGAGCGCGCTGCGCGACGTCGGCAAGGCGCTGGGTTTCGAGCCTCAGACGCTGGACACGCTGTGCGGCAACCACCAGTGGTGGGACGGTCAGACCATCGACGCGGAACGGCTGCGCGAATCGGGCCTGGACGCGAATGACCTGGCGGTGCGGCAGCTGGTGGCGATCACCTCGGAGCTGCTCGG
>NZ_VOSR01000629.1:0-4613 GCF_007997345.1 Mitsuaria sp. TWR114 | reverse complement strand
CACGGTGACGCTGGTGCCGCCGCTGTGGTCGATGGCGTTGTTCACCAGCTCGGTGAAGCCGTGCTGGACCATGCGCGCGACATGCCGCGGCAGCTGGAAGTGGGGCGCGAAGTCGCGTTGCCAGACCACGTCCTCCATCAGCCCGTGCAGCGTGTAGCTGCGCGCCACCTGCCGCAGCGCGCCCGGCCCGAAGACCGGCCGGCGCGTGGTGCCCGACCGGGTCAGCCACTGGGCGTCGACCAGCCGGCGCAGCGCCGCCAGCGTCGCGCGATGGCTGGCGCCGGTGCGTTCCTCGACGTAGGCGGGCAGGTCCAGCGAATGCTCGTTGGCGGCGGCGGTGATCCACAGCGTCAGCTGGTCGATCGCGAGACGGGTCATGAAGGTCCTGGCGGGCGCGACGCGTCGCGCGAAGGGAAGTCGCGGGCGATCCGCGCCGGTGGCGACCGGACAAGGCACGAGGCTTGCTCCCACCGGAGCCGGGCCGCCCGGGCAAGAGCCTACCGGCCGCTTCCGCCGCCGCGCAAGCGCATTCACCCCTGTCCGAGGGGGCGAGGCGGCCTGCCCGGGTTCCGGCGGGGCCGTCCCTCCGACGGGTGCTGGTATGGCACCAGTTCGGGGGGAGCCCCAGGTTGGTTACAGAGCCGGTCATGGGGGCTGGCTAGAATCCCGCCCAGTTACGGCGCGGTTACGGCATGGTGTTGGCGCCGGTCCGCGGCCCAAGGATTTTTCACTTCCTCGGAGAACTCTCATGGCACTCGTCTCGATGCGCCAGCTGCTGGACCACGCGGCCGAACAGGGCTACGGCATTCCAGCGTTCAACGTCAACAACCTGGAGCAGGTGCAGGCCGTGATGGCCGCGGCCGACGAGGTCGGCGCCCCGGTCATCCTGCAGGCCAGCGCCGGCGCCCGGAAATACGCCGGCGAACCCTTCATCAAGCACCTGATCCAGGCCGCGGTCGAGGCCTACCCGCACATCCCGCTGGTGATGCACCAGGACCACGGCACCAGCCCCAAGGTCTGCGAGGGCGCGATCAACCTGGGCTTCGGCTCGGTGATGATGGACGGCTCGCTGATGGACGACGGCAAGACGCCCGCCAGCTTCGACTACAACGTGGACGTGACCCGCCGCGTCGTCGAGATGGCGCACAAGGTCGGCGTCACCGTCGAGGGCGAACTGGGCTGCCTGGGCAACCTGGAAACCGGTGACGCGGGCGAGGAGGACGGCATCGGCGCCGCCGGCAAGCTGGACCACAGCCAGATGCTGACCGACCCCGAGGAAGCCGCGGTCTTCGTGAAGGCCACGCAGCTGGACGCGCTGGCCATCGCCATCGGCACCAGCCATGGCGCCTACAAGTTCTCGCGCAAGCCCACCGGCGACATCCTGGCGATCTCCCGCGTCAAGGAGATCCACAAGCGCATCCCCAACACCCACCTGGTGATGCACGGCTCGTCGAGCGTGCCGCAGGAGCTGCTGGCGATCATCAACCAGTACGGCGGCAAGATGAAGGAGACCTTCGGCGTGCCGGTCGAGGAGATCCAGGAAGCCATCAAGCACGGCGTGCGCAAGATCAACATCGACACCGACATCCGCCTGGCGATGACCGGCGCGGTGCGCAAGTTCCTGGCCGAGAACCCCGACAAGTTCGATGCCCGCGAATGGCTCAAGCCGGCGCGTGAAGCGGCCAAGCTGGTCTGCAAGGCTCGTTACCTGGAATTCGGCTGCGAAGGCCAGGCCTCGAAGATCAAGCCGCGTCCGCTGACCGAGGTGGCCGCCGCCTACGCGCGCGGCGAGCTGGCGCAAGTCGTCCAGTGATCGATCCGGACCGGCCTCGCGCCGGTCCTTTTCCATCCCCCTCCGCTTTCCACCCGCTTTCCCGTCAGGGATGCCATGGCCCATCTCTTCACCTACGGCACGCTGATGTGGCCCGACATCATGGCCCGCGTCTGCGGGCCGGCCTGCGCGCCGCTGGCGACGCCACAGGCTGCGACGCTGGCCGGCCATGCGCGCCGCCCGGTGCGCGGGCAGGACTACCCGGCGATGGTGCCGGCGGACGGGCATCAGGTCGTCGGCCGCCTCTACCTCGACCTGCCCGAGGCCGCCTGGGCGCGGCTCGACCTGTTCGAGGGCGACGAGTACGAGCGCCACGAGGTGCTGGTCACCCTGGCCGACGGCCGCTGGGAGCGGGCCTGGACCTACCTGCTCAAGCCGGGCCTGGCGGGGCGTCTCGACGCCGGTGACTGGGACGAGGCCGCCTTCGAGCGCGAAGGCAAGGCGCGTTTCGTGGCGCGCTACGTCGGGTTCGACGCGATCTGAAGCGACCGGCGCCGTGCCGGCGCGGCGTGAAGCGGATCGCGGGGGCGCTCCTGGAGGGGTGATTTCCCCTGCCGCCTCTAGAATCCCCGCTTTGCCGTTCCGTCCGACCGCACGCCCATGACCGCCGCCCTGCACACCTCGTCGATCACCTCCCTTCCCCTCATCGCGCGCGGCAAGGTGCGCGAGAACTACGCGGTCGGCGAGGATCGCATCCTGATGATCGCCTCGGACCGCATCTCGGCCTTCGACGTCATCATGAGCGAGCCGATTCCGGGCAAGGGCGCGCTGCTGACGAAGATGGCGCTGTTCTGGTTCGACAAGCTCGACGGCATCGTCCCCAACCACCTGACCGGCGACGATCCGTTGTCCGTGGTGAGCGATGCGGAGAAGGACCAGGTGCGCGACCGCGCGATGCTGGTCAAGCGCCTGAAGCCGCTGCCGATCGAGGCGGTGGTGCGCGGTTACCTGGCCGGCAGTGGCTGGTCCGAGTACAAGGCCGGCGGCAAGGTCTGCGGCGTGGAACTGCCGGCGGGCCTGCAGAACGCCAGCAAGCTGCCGCAGCCGATCTTCACGCCCGCCACCAAGGCCGAGATGGGCGACCACGACGAGAACATCGACTTCGAGCGCTGCGCGCAGATCATTGGCCGCGAGCTGGCCGAACAGGTCCGCGACATCGCCATCCGCCTCTATCAGCGCGCGGCGGACTATGCGCTGACCAAGGGCATCATCATCGCGGACACCAAGTTCGAGTTCGGCCTCGATGCCGACGGCACGCTGACGCTGATGGACGAGGTGCTGACGCCCGATTCCTCGCGCTACTGGCCGGCCGAGAGCTACGCGGTCGGCAGCAATCCGCCGAGCTATGACAAGCAGTTCCTGCGCGACTGGCTGGAGCAGGCCACGGTCGACGGCCAGCCCTGGGGCAAGGTTGCGCCGGCGCCGACGCTGCCTGCGGACGTGATCGCCAACACGGCGGCGAAGTACCAGGAAGCGCTGGACCGCCTGACGCGCTGAGGCCGGCATGCAAGACGCCTCGCCCGACGCGACGCCTTCCCCGGCGATCAAGTCGCGTCTGCTCAAGCAGCTCGAGAAGGAGATCGCCGCCGCCGCGTCGCCGATGGCCTCCGCCGGCGCGCGGGCCAAGCGCGCGATGCTGCTGGCGCGGCACGGCGCGGTGGGCGAGGCCCGCGAGGCGCTGACCGCGCTGCACCAACTCTCCTTCCAGCATCCGCATCCGGAGATCGGCGCCTGGCTGCACATGGCCGAAGGCCTGATGAGCTACTACAACGGCTTCGTCGCGCAGCAGGCCTGGGACCGCATCCAGCGCGCGCAGGCGATCGCCGGCAGCGCGCCCGCGCTGGTCGAGGTGCGCGTGCTCGCCGCGGCCTGGCTGGCGCAACTGGCCTTCATCCGGCACGACCCGGCCGCGCTGGTCGAGCACGCGCGGCGCTGCCTCGACGAAGCGCTACCCGACCACCACGTCGCGCTGGCGCGCGTGGCGATGGCGATGGGCGTGGGCTGGCACTACGCCGGCGATGTCGAGTCCGCGCAGCGCTGGTACATCCGCGCGCGGCACCATGCCGCGGTGGAGGGCGACGATGCGTCGCTGTCGGCGCTGATGTTCAACATGGCGGGGATGCGCGCGTCGCAGCTTCGGCGCGAGAGCCTGTGGGCCCATGCGGCCCGCGGGCCCGAGCTGCTGTTGACCGTCGACTCGATGCATCACTTCGACGAGGCCGTCGGCGCGCAGATGATGGGCGAGCTGAGGCCGGTGCTGCGCGCGCAGGTGCTGACGATGCAGGGCGGCTTCGACGAGGCGCGCCAGCTCTACGAGGAGCACCTGCCGCAGGCGATGTCGCTCGGGCTGGAGCGGCTGGGGAGCAGCCTGCTGTCGGACCTGGCCTGGTGCCGGGCCAACCTCGGCCAGCACGAGCATGCGCTGCATCAGGCGCGCGAGGCCGAGATCGAGCTCGATCCCGATTGCGAGCTCGACGACCGGGCGATCACCCACAGCCGGCTGGCGCAGACCTTCCGCCTGCTGGGCGAGATCGCCGACGCCGACCGCCACCAGGCGCTGGCCGACGAGGCCTGGCAACAGTTCGCCGACCAGCAGCGCCAGTGGCGCGATCTGCTGGGGGCCAGCGGGCTCACGCCTTGAGGGCCAGGCGCTTCGCGACGAAGCGCCAGATCATCGCCGTCGCGTCCGGCCCGGCCGGGTCGCTGAAGGGCTCCTTCGCGGCACCGCCGCTCCAGGCATGCGCCAGGCCGTCGATCTCGACGAGCGTGGCCGCGACCGCGC
>NZ_VOSR01000628.1:0-997 GCF_007997345.1 Mitsuaria sp. TWR114 | reverse complement strand
CGCGGTGATCTCGCTGATGATGTCCGAGACCCGCTGCACGCTGGCCACGATCTCCTCCATCGTCGCGCCGGCGTCCTGCACCAGGCGCGAGCCCGACTCGACCCGCGCCACGCTCGCGCCGATCAGGGTCTTGATCTCGCGCGCGGCTTCCGCGCTGACGCAGCGCAACCTCTACATCCTGCCCAGCCGTCCGGGCGCCGCCTTCGTCGTCACCCTGCTGGTGCTGCTGCTGGCGTCGATCAACGACCAGCTGAGCCTGGGCTACCTGCTGACCTTCGTGCTGGCGGGCGCCGGCATGGCGTCGATGAATGCGACCCACGCCAACCTGCGCGGCCTGAAGCTGGACCTGAAGACGCCGCCGCCGACCTACGCGGGCCAGCCGCTGGCGCTGGACATCCGGCTGCACAACCCCTCGGCGGCGCGCTTCGGCGTCGGCGTGCGGCTGCCCGACGCCAGATCCACCGACAGCGCCTTCGCCGACGTGCCCGCGCAGGGCCATGCGCAGCTGCAGCTGCAACTGAGCTTCCCGACCCGCGGCCGGCATGCGCTGCCGCGGCTGCGCATCGAATCGCAGTTCCCCTTCGGCCTGTTCGTGACCTGGAGCTACTGGCGGCCGGCCGCGCAGGCCTGGGTCGTATCCGGCGCCCGAGCTGGAAGCGCCGCCCGCCGCCGCCGTCGAGGAAGGCCTGCCGCAGGGCCAGGGCCAGCCCGGGCTGGGCGACGATCCGGGGCTGCGGCCCTACCGGCATGGCGACTCGCCGCGGCAGATCCTGTGGAAGAAGTCGGCGCTGGCGCTGGCCCAGCCGCAGCCCCCCGGCGGCAGCGGCGCCGGCGCGGCCCTGCTCGTGCGCGAGCGCCTGGGCAGCCGCGCCAGCGAGCAGTGGCTGGACCTGGCGGCGACGCGCGGCCTGCCCTTTGAGCAGCGCGTCTCCCGCCTGGCCGCGTGGGTGCTGCGCGCCGAGGAGGAAGGCCTGCCCTACGGCCTGCGCCTGCGCGG
>NZ_VOSR01000627.1:0-3447 GCF_007997345.1 Mitsuaria sp. TWR114 | reverse complement strand
CCGCCCGGCACCGGCAAGACGATGGCGGTGGAGGTCATCGCCAACGACCTCGGGCTGGACCTGTTCAAGATCGACCTGTCGCAGGTCGTCAGCAAGTACATCGGCGAAACCGAGAAGAGCATCGACCGCCTGTTCCTCGAGGCGCGCGCGGGCAACGCGATCCTGTTCTTCGACGAGTGCGACGCGCTCTTCGGCAAGCGCACCACGGTGCAGGACGCGCACGACCGCTACGCCAACATCGAAGTCGCCTACCTGCTGCAGAAGCTCGATGAACACGAGGGCCTGAGCATCCTGGCGACCAACCTGCGGCAGAACCTGGACGTGGCCTTCACCCGCCGGCTCGGCTTCATCGTCGACTTCCCGTTCCCCGACGAGGACAGCCGACGCCGGCTGTGGGAATCGATCTGGCCGCCCAAGGTGCCGCGCAGCCAGGACCTGGATCTGGGTTTCCTGGCCGCCAACTTCAAGGTGCCCGGCGGCGCGGTGAAGAACATCGCGGTGGCCGCGGCCTTCCTGGCGGCGGAGCAGGGCGGCGAGCTCAAGACCGAGCACCTGCTGTGGGCCGCGCGGCGCGAGATCGAGAAGTCCGGCCGGCGCGTCGCCGGCAGCGAGTTCGGCCCCTACGCGGCGCGCGTGGAGGCGTTGGCCCGGGCGGGAGATCGTCATGCTGCATGAGGTCACCGACAGCCTGGAGGCCTTCTTCAAGCAGCCGGGGCTGGCGCCGCCGCTGCGCGACGCGGCGATCCGCTTCGACCGGCCGACCGATCCGTACGCGCTCGACCAGACCACGGTCAACCTGTTCCTGTTCGAGGTGCGCGAGCACCTGGAGCTGCGCAACAACGAGCCGGTGACGCGCCGGGTCGGCGGCCATCGCTCGTGGTGCCGCCAGCGTGGCGCGCCAACTGCCTCTACCTGGTCACCGCCTGGCCGGTCGGCGGCACCGACCTGCCCAAGCAGGAGCACCAGCTGCTGGGCCAGGTGCTGCAGCTGATCGCCGGTTCGCCGGTGATCCCGCCGGCCTTCCTGACGCCGGCGCTGCAGGCGCAGGAGCCGCCGCTGCCGATGCTGATGGTGCAGCCCGACGGCGTGCGCAACCCGGCGGAGTTCTGGGCCGCGATCGGCAACCGGATCAAGGCCTCGCTGCTGCTGTCGGTGACGGTGTCGCTGGAGGTCTTCGAGACCGAGACCTATCCCAGCGTCATCACCAGCGAGATCCGCCTGGAATCGCTGCCCGACGGCGCGGCGCTGGAAGCGCCGTTCTTCCGCATCGGCGGCGTGGTGCGCGACAACGCGTCGGTGCCGGTAGCCAATGCCGGCGTCCAGCTGCTGGGGCGCGGCCGCAGCACGCTGACCGACGCCGAAGGCAAGTTCTCGCTGTCGGCCGTCGCGGCGGGCAGCTACACCCTGCGCGTGACGGCGGGCGCCGTCACGCGGGACCGTGCCATCGTCGTCCCGGCCCCCGCGGTCGCGGGCTACGACGTGCAGTTGATCTGACCGAGAGAGGGCATCGATGGCTAACTATTTCGCACCCGGCGTCTACGTCGAAGAAGTCCCGCCCGTCGCCCGGCCGATCGCCGGCGTGGGCACCAGCACGGCCGCCTTCATCGGCGTGGCCGACCGGCTCGATCCGGCCGATGTCGGCAAACCGAGGAAGTTCACCAACTGGGGTGAGTTCGCCACCTTCATCGTCGGCGCCGCGCCACGCCGACGACGCCCATCCACACCACCGCCAACCGCATGCTGGCGCTGGCGGTGTTCGGCTTCTTCGCCAACGGCGGCACCACCTGCTACGTGGTGCCGGTCGCGGCCGGCGGGCTGGCCAACCTGCAGGCGCCGCTGGAGACGCTCAAGGCCTTCGACGACATCGCCATCGTCGCCGCGCCCGGCGCGCAGGGCACCGCCGCCAAGGTCCAGCTGATGGACCACTGCTTCGAGATGCAGGACCGGGTGGCCGTGCTCGACGGCGAGCACGCGCCCGCCTCCGACAGCACGCCCGCCGACATCTACGGCGGCCCCATGCCCGGCGGCGGCCCGTCCACGCCGGACAAGTTCAGCTACGGCGCGATCTACTTCCCGTGGGTCAAGGTCTTCAATCCGCTGTTCACCGGCACCGGGCCGGAGACCGAGCTGATCGACCAGCCGCCCAGCGGCCACGTGGCCGGCATCTGGGCCCGCGTGGACGCCACGCGCGGCGTGCACAAGGCACCGGCCAACGAGGGCGTGATCGGCATCGTCGACCTGGAGCGGCCGATGGGCAAGGACAAGCAGGCCAGCCTGAACCCCCCCGGCATCAACGTGATCCGGCCCTTCGGCGGCTCGCCGATGGTCTACGGCGCGCGCACGCTCGGCGGCGACCGCAACGGGGAGTACCGCTACCTCAACGTGCGGCGCTTCATGAACTTCCTGAAGGAATCGATCGACGAGGGCACGCAGTTCGTCGTCTTCGAGCCCAACTCGCCGGCGCTGTGGCAGCGGATCATCCGCTCGGTCAGCGACTTCCTCTACAACCAGTGGCGCGACGGCGCGCTGTTCGGCGCGACAGCGAAGGAAGCCTTCTTCGTCAAGTGCGACCTCGAGACCAATCCGGCCAGCGAGCGCGAGGCCGGGCGCGTCATCACCGAGATCGGCGTGGCGGTCGTCAAGCCCGCGGAGTTCGTCATCTTCCGCATCCAGCAGAACACCGGCGCCTGAGGAGAGCAGACATGGCCAGAAAAGATCCCTATCGCAACTTCCGCTTCCTGGTGGAGATCGACGGCATCGTGCAGGCCGGCTTCGCGGAGTGCAGCGGCTTCGGCTCCAACATCGAGGTGGTCGAGTACCGCGAGGGCGGCGAGGTCGCCACCGTGCGCAAGCTGCCCGGCAAGGTGTCCTATCCCGACATCACGCTCAAGTGGGGCGTGACCGACTCGCGCGAGCTCTACGACTGGCACCTGGCCGCGGTCAACGGGACCATCGACCGGCGCAACGGCTCGATCATCCTGCAGGACGACGCGGGGCAGGAGAAGGTGCGCTGGAACTTCTTCAGCGCCTGGCCCAGCAAGTACGACGGGCCGGACTTCAACGCCAAGGGCAACGACGTGTCGCTGGACGCGCTGACGGTGAGCTGCGAACGCGTCGAGCGCGCCTGAACCGGGGAGCACCATGTTCCAGACCGAGTTCGAGTTCACGCTGCCGCTGGGGTATGTCGACGCCGACGGCGACCTGCATCGCGAGGGCGTGATGCGCCTGGCCACCGCGGCCGACGAGATCCTGCCGCTGCGCGACCCGCGGGTGCAGGGCAACGAGGCCTACCTGACCATCATCCTGCTGTCGCGCGTGCTGTCGCGGCTCGGCTCGGTGGGGCAGGTCACGCCCAAGGTGGTCGAGGGCCTCTACGCGGCCGACCTGGCCTACCTGCAGGAGTTCTACAACCGCATCAACCGCAGCGGCCGCGCCACGATCGAGGCC
>NZ_VOSR01000626.1:0-2211 GCF_007997345.1 Mitsuaria sp. TWR114 | reverse complement strand
TCGGCGAGATCACCGGCGTGAAGCGTCGCCCCACCGGCATCAGCGTCGGCCAGATGCGCGTGCCGCTGGGCGTCTTCGGCATGATCTACGAGAGCCGCCCGAACGTGACCATCGAGGCCGCGTCGCTCGCCATCAAGAGCGGCAACGCCTGCATCCTGCGCGGCGGCTCCGAGGCGCTGCACAGCAACCTGGCGCTGGCGGCGCTGGTGGCCGACAGCCTCGAGGAAGCCGGCCTGCCGCGCGAGGCGGTGCAGCTGGTCAACACCACCGACCGCGCGGCGGTCGGGCTGCTGATCGCGATGCCGGCCTTCGTCGACGTGATCATTCCGCGCGGCGGCAAGGGCCTGATCGAGCGCATCAGCCGCGAGGCCCGCGTGCCGGTGATCAAACACCTGGACGGCAACTGCCACAGCTACGTCGACGCCGAGGTCGACCTGGACCTGGCGGTGACCGTCGTCGACAACGCCAAGACGCAGAAGTACAGCCCCTGCAACGCGACCGAGTCGTTGCTGGTCCATGCGAAGCAGGCCGCCGACTTCCTGCCGCGCATCGGCATGGTGTTCGCGGCCAAGGGCGTGGAGATGCGCGGCTGCGAGCGCGCGCTGGCGCTGCTGGAAGCGGTGCCGCGCGACCTGCTCAAGCCCGCCACGCCGCAGGACTGGGACACCGAATACCTGGCGCCGGTCATCAGCATCAAGATCGTCGACTCGCTGGACGAGGCCATCGCGCACATCAACCGCCATGGCTCGCATCACACCGATGCGATCCTCACCACCAACCACCTCAGCGCGATGCGCTTCCTGCGCGAGGTCGATTCGGCCAGCGTGATGGTCAACGCCAGCACGCGCTTCGCCGACGGCTTCGAGTACGGCCTGGGCGCGGAGATCGGCATCTCCACCGACAAGTTCCACGCCCGCGGCCCGGTGGGCCTGGAAGGCCTGACCTCGATGAAGTGGGTGGTGCTGGGCCAGGGCGAGATCAGGACCTGACGCGGTCCTGCGCGCCCGGCCTCGCGGAGCCGGCCGCGCGCAGCCTCAGGGCAGGTTCGGAACGTTGGCGTCCTTGGGCGCGCTGACCTTGTAGACCGCCTGGAAGCGCTGCGTCTGGTTCGGCGCCAGCGGCAGCTCCCACATCTGGATCCCGCGCTGGTCGCGCCAGTCGGCCTTGGTCACCGGCGGCGTGAACTGCGTCTGCACGCGGATGTCTTCGTGCTCCGACACCGGCGCCGGCTCCAGCACCTGCAGCGTCACCGGCTTGCCGCGCAGGTTCTCGACCTGCCATTGGCGCGTCACCACGACCTCGCGGCGCCCGCCGATGAAGCCGCCGTTCGCGCCATCGCGCTTGTCGGGCTCCACGCGCACGCGCAGCCGGTCGTCGAGACCGAAGGGCAGCGTCCACGTGGTCTCGCCGCCGAACTGCAGCGGCACCTGGCCGATCAGCGCGTTGTCACGGAACAGCTGCACCGGCCCCGCGGGCCACGAGCCCTGCGGGCGCGGCAGCTCGGCGACGAGGTAGGCCGCCGCCTCGGTCCGTGGTTGCACGCGTGCAAGCACCCGGGCCTGCTCGGCCGTGCGGCCCAGGCTGACCGTCGACATCGCGCCGTCCGCGCGCAGCGTCACGCGCTGCGGCAGGTCGTATTCGGCGCCGAACTCCCCTTCGAAGACGCTCGGATCGAAGCGGATCGTCTCCGCGACGCGCGAGCCCGTCACCTCGACGGAACGCAGATCCGCAGCCGGCGCCGGTGCGGCCATCGCCACCGGTGCGATCGCCATCCGGGAACGGGTCATCTTCTCGAAGATTTCCTGCTGGACCGCCAGCGTCCACGGCACCAGCGGCTCGATCGCGACGGCGTCGCGCGGCCGCACGGTCGAGAGCTTGAGCTTCACGTCGGTCCAGTCCTCGCCGCTGGTCTGCGCGATCTGCGCCAGGCGCTCGATCGCCAGCGCGCCGGTCGCGGTGTCCAGGCGCGCGCGATATTGCGGCTGCCAGCCCGCGCCCGCGACGCGATAGGAGAGGCCGACGTCGGCGGCCTCGGCCGTCGACAGCCGCAGCGTCACCACCGACACCTGGGCCGACGCCGTCGGCGCCGCGGCCTTCGCCGCCGCCAGGTCGTTGCCCAGATCGGTCAGCCGGTCCTTCAGGGTCTGACGCCGCGCGGTCAGCTCCTGTCCGTTGCGGCGCAGCGTGTCCAGGCTGGCGCCGAGCGCGGCG
>NZ_VOSR01000625.1:2156-20487 GCF_007997345.1 Mitsuaria sp. TWR114 | reverse complement strand
GACGCTGGCGCGCGCGTGGGCCACGACGTGGCGACGCCCGCCTCGACGCCGCCGAACGCTCCCAAGCTGAACCTCGACATGAATCCTTCGCGCGGCCCGATGCGGCCGCGCGGCTCGCCGTCCGGCGTGATTCAGGCGCTGCCCAAGCCGCCCGAGGACAAGGACCCGCTGGCCGAGGAGATGCGCAAGGCCGGGCAGCAGGACTGCCGCAAGGCTTACGCGGACAAGGGGCTGCTGGCGGTCGTCCCGCTGGTCCGCGACGCCGCGCGCGACAAGGGGTGCCGGTGGTGACCTCCGCAACCCGCGGCGGTGCGAATGCCGCGCCAGTCCCCGCCCTCTTGCCGTCGGCACTGGAATCTCTGCTATAGTCCGAGTCTTCGTTGGGGGGGTAGCTCAGCTGGGAGAGCGTCGCGTTCGCAATGCGAAGGTCGGGAGTTCGATCCTCCTCCTCTCCACCAACACATCCAGGCCCCAGAGGGAAACCTCTGGGGCCTCGCTTCATGAGGCTGCCATTTCGGCAGCCTTTTGTTTTTGAAGCGCATCTGCAAAGCTGGATGGCGCCGGCGTCCTGATCTTTGTGGGAAGACGCCGAGCCCTCTTGAACAAGCCGCCACCTGCAAGGGTCGCGGCTTTTTCTGCGGCTCAGCCGCAGGATCATGCGCTTGCGCGCTATCTCAGCGCACCAACTTCAACGCCGTGACGGTGGCCTTGCCCTTGATCATTTCCGCCTGGAACTTGACCTTGTCGCCGACCTTCAGGCCGTCGAGCATCTTCTTGTCGGCGACATCGAATCCCATCGTCATGCCCGGCATGGCCAGGTTCGGAATGTCCCCATGGCGCAGCACGATGAGCCCCTTGCCGAGGTCGACCTTGCGCACTTCCGCGTCGACGAGCGGCATGGACGCCTCGGAGGCGCCGCTCTCTGGTTTCATGGGCATGCTCATGCCTTGAGCGTTGGCTGTCGATACCGCGCCGAGCGCCAGGGCGGCGCAGAGGATGAGAGTGGCTTTCATGGATGCTCCTTTCAGAGGGCTTGGGAGTGAACGGCTTCGCCCGAGGGCGAGCCGGGTGGTGAGGAAAAGAGCGCCGACGCGAGCCGCCGGCGATGAACGAGGTACCACGCCGCAGGCATCACCAGCATGCTGAGCAGCGGCGCCGTGACCATGCCGCCGACCATGGGCGCGGCAATGCGCGCCATGACCTCGTGCCCGGCGCCCTGTCCCCAGAGCATCGGGATGAGGCCCGCCAGCACAATCGCGACGGTCATGGCCTTGGGCCTCACACGGAGCACGGCGCCTTCCCGGATGGCGGCAAGCAGCGTGTCCTGGTTGTCCGCCTCGCCGGCGGCAAGACGTCGAGACAAGGCGTTCTCCAGGTACACCAGCATGATCACGCCGAACTCGGCCGCCACGCCAGCCAGCGCGATGAACCCCACGGCCGTCGCGACCGACACGGAGTGACCCAGCAGCCAGATCAGCCAGAACCCGCCCACCAGCGAGAACGGCACGGCCGCCATGACCAGCGCCGCATGGGTCGCGTCCCGGAACAGCAGATAGAGCAGCACGAAGATGAGCGCCAGCGTCGCCGGGACGACGACCTTCATGCGCGCCGCCGCCCGCTCCAGGTATTCGAACTGCCCGGACCAGGAGAGCGCATACCCGCCAGGCAGGGCGACCTCCTTGGCGACCACGGCTTGCATGTCGCGCACGACCGAGCTGAGGTCGCGCCCCCGCACGTCGACGTAGACCCATCCCGACAGGCGAGCGTTCTCGCTGCGCAGCATGGGCGGCCCGTCCTCGATGGTGATGCGCGCCACGTCCTGCAGCAGCAGGGTCGCCCCCTTCCCGGTCACGAAGGGCAGCGTGCGCAATCCTTCCAGCGAGTCCCGGACCTCTCTTGGATAGCGGACGTTGAGCGGGAAGCGCTCGCGCCCGCTGATGACCTCGCCGACGTTCTCGCCGCCCACCGCCGTCGACACCACCGCCTGCACATCCGCCACCGACAGGCCGAAGCGCGCCGCGGCGGCGCGGTCGACATCGACGTCGATGTAGCGCCCGCCAGTCAGCCGCTCCGCCAGCGCCGATGAAACGCCGGGCACCTGCTTGACCGCGGCCTCGATCCGGGTCGTCAGGCGGTCGATGGTCTGCAGGTCTGCGCCCGCGACCTTGATGCCCACCGGCGACTTGATGCCCGTGGCCAGCATGTCGATGCGGTTGCGGATGGGCGGCACCCAGACGTTGGACAAGCCCGGCACCTTGACGGCGCGGTCCAGTTCCTCGACCAGCCTGTCTGGCGTCAGCCCGGCCCGCCACTGCTCGCGCGGCTTGAACTGGATGGTGGTCTCGAACATCTCCAGCGGCGCCGGGTCCGTGGCGGTGTCCGCGCGGCCGGCCTTGCCGAAGACCGTCGCGACCTCGGGCACCGTCTTGATGAGCCGGTCCGTCTGCTGGAGCAGCTCCGCCGCCTTGGAAACCGAAATGCCCGGCAGCGCCGACGGCATGTAGAGCAGGTCGCCCTCGTCCAGTGGCGGCATGAACTCTCCGCCCAGCCGCATCAGCGGAATCACGGTCATGGCGAGCACGACGCCAGCGACCGCCAGCGTCGCCTTCGGGAAGCGAAGCACCGCCTCCAGGGCGGGCCGGTAGGCCGCCATGAGGAGTCGATTCAGCGGGTTCGCGGTCTCCCTGGGAATGCGGCCTCGGACCAGATTGCCCATCAGCACCGGCACGAGGGTCACGGACAGCGCCGCCGCCGCCGCCATCGTGTAGGTCTTGGTGAAGGCCAGGGGAGAGAACAGGCGTCCCTCCTGCGCCTCCAGCGTGAACACCGGCAGGAAGGACAGCGTGATGACCAGCAGCGAGAAGAACAGCGCCGGCCCGACCTCGGTGCAGGCGTCCGCGACCAGGGCCCAGCGCTCCTGCGTCGTCGGCGGGCGGGACCGGTCGTGCTCGAAGGCCTCGATGTGCTTGTGGACGGCCTCCAGCAGCACCACGACGCCATCCAGCGCGGCCCCCAATGCCAGCGCGATGCCAGCGAGCGACAGGATGTTGGCGTTGAGGCCCTGCCATCGCATCACGATGAAGGCGACGCCTATGGCCATCGGCAGCGCAAGCACCGCCACCAGCGCCGAGCGCAGGTGGAACAGGAAGAGCATGCACACCAGCGCGACGGCGATGAACTCCTCCGAGAGCTTGAGCTTGAGGTTGTCGATGGCGCGGTCGATGAGCTTGGAGCGGTCGTAGGTCTCCACGACTTCCACGCCCTGGGGCAGGCTGGGCTTTAGCTGCTCGAGCCTGGCCTTCACCGCTTCAATGGTCGTGCGCGCGTTCTTGCCGGAGCGCATGACGACGACACCGCCGGTGACTTCGCCCTGTCCGTCCAGTTCGGCGACCCCGCGGCGCATCTCCGGCCCCAGCTGGACCGTGGCGACATCCCGCAGCATCACGGGTGTCGACCCTGACAGGCTGATCGGGATGGTCCGGAAATCGTCCAGGGTCTTCAGGAATCCGCGCGAGCGCACCATGTACTCGGCCTCCGCCATCTCGACCACCGAGCCTCCGGAGGACTGGTTGGCATTCTTCAGCGCATCGACGACCAGGGCCTGCGTGATGCCGAGTGCCCGCATGCGGTCCGGATCCAGGACGACCTGGTACTGGCGCACCATGCCGCCGATGCTGGCGACCTCCGCCACGTCCGGCACGGTCTTGAGCTCGAACTTCAGAAACCAGTCGTTCAGCGCGCGAAGCTGGCTGATGTCGGTGTGCCCAGTCCTGTCGACCAGCGCGTACTCGTAGACCCAGCCCACGCCAGTCGCATCCGGCCCCAAGGCGGCCGTCGCTCCCGAAGGAAGACGGCTCTGGGCCTGGGTCAGGGACTCGCCCACGCGCGACCTCGCCCAGTAGGGGTCTGTCTTGTCGTCGAACAGGATGTAGACGAACGAATCGCCGAAGAACGAGTAGCCGCGAACCGTCTTGGCGCCCGGCACGCTGAGCAGGGTCGTCGTCAGCGGATAGGTCACCAGGTCCTCGACCACTTGAGGCGGCTTGCCCGGATAGGTCGTGCGCACAACCACTTGCGTGTCGCCGACATCGGGCAGCGCATCGACCGGCGTGTGCAGGATCGACAAGAGCGCTGCCGCCACGAGGAAGACCGTGGCGATGAGCACCAGGAATCGATTGCCGATGGACCAGCGAATGAGCGCCGCAATCACTTGGCATCTCCCATCCGATAGACCGCGACGAGCTCGTAGTCATCACCGGCCTTCTTGAACTCGAAGCGCACCCGGTCACCCGCCTTCACTTCCGGGAAGGCCTTGGCCCGGGGCTTGCTGAAGCCCATCGTCATCGCCGGCCACTTGAGCGCGGCAATGGGGCCGTGAGAGATGGTCAGGGTGTCGGCCTCGACGTCCTCGACCTTTCCTTCCGCCGAATAGGAGCCGCCTGCCGGAACACCGGCGCCTGCGCCAGCGTCGCTGCCGGCGGATGACGCCGCCGAGGCCTTGGGCTGTGGAGGCGCCATGGCATCGAGCACAGATTTGAGCCGCGCTTCCGAGTCGATAAGGAACTGACCGCTGGCCACCACCTCGTCACCGTCTCGCAAGCCCTCCAGCACCTCGAGCTGGTCGCCCAGGTCGGCACCCAGCTGGATGTCGCGAGGCGAGAAGCCGCCGTTGCCGTTCCGGACGATGGCGACCGCGCGAGTCCCGGTGCGGATGACCGCCTCGGAGGGCACGGCCAGGCGCGACGCCGGAGCGCCGGTGACCTGCAGACGCAGCAGCATCCCAGGGGTCAACCTGCCCGCCTTGTTGTCGACCTCGAAGCGCGCCTGCAGCGTGCGCGTGTTCGCGCTGACCTGAGGAAGGAGTTCCTTCAGCTCCCCATCGAAGGCCTGCGCGGGGTCGGCTTGCAGAACGGCCTTCACCTTCTGACCGCGCGCGAGCCGCGTGACCTGCGTCTCGGGAATCTCCGCGACGGCCCAGACCTTCTCCAGACCCGCGATGCGAAAGAGCGTGGTGCCGGGCTGCACCTGCACGCCTTCTCGAACCCCGAGCTCCGCGACCACGCCAGTGGCGGGCGCGCTGAGGGTGAAGCGGGCTTGCGCGATGCCGGTCTCCTCGCTTTGTCGGATCAGGCCATCCGGGATGGACATGGCGCGCATGCGGTCCCGGGCGGCAGCGATGAGATCGGCGCTCACGCCGGCCCGCTTGAGCGCCAGGAGCTCGTTCTGCGGCGCCAGCCATTCCGGCGCGAAGACGGTGGCGAGCGCTTGGCCCTTGCGCACCTGCTCCATCGGCGCCCGGACGGCCAGGTGCTCCACATAGCCGGCGACTCGCGTCTGCACGGCGATGTCGAGCCGTTCATCGAACTGAACCGTGCCCACGGCATCGAAGGAGGCGCTGACGTCCGAGCGCTTGACGCGAGCGGTCCGGATGCCCAGGTTCTGCTGGATGGCCGGGCTGACCTTCACGCCGGAGTGGCCGGCATCGCCGGCATCACCGGCCTCGTCCGCGTACACGGGCACGAGCTGCATGTCCATGAACGGCGACTTGCCCGGCTTGTCGAAGCGGGGGCCGGGGACCATGGGGTCGTGCCAGTACAGGACGCGGCGCTCCCCTTCAGCGGCCGAACTGGCCGCCGGCGCGGCGGCAGTGGGGGCCGTCAGGGAGTGGCCCGTGGACCGGCCCAGAACGAAGCCGCCGCCGGCCAGCAGGCCGCCAGCGATGACCAGGAAGATGGCGAGTGCGGCGCGATTCATTGGGCGCCTCCTTGTGCAAGCGGCTTGAAGGTCAGTTGCGCCTGCGCGCGGGCAAGGTCTCGCTCGAGCGCGAGCAGCCGCTGCTGCGCTTGCACCTCGGCGTGGCGAGCCTCGAAGAGCGCGGACAAGGGCATCTGGTTCGAGCGATAGGCCGCCAACGACGCGGCGGTCCGCTGCCGTGCCGGCTCAAGCACGGCCACCCGGTAGCGCGCGATGCGTTGCTGAAGTCTGGCGACGTCGCTGCACAGCGCGCGGTAGTCCGCCGTCACGGCGCGAGTGGCTTCAGCCAGTTCCGCTTCTGCCTTCTCGACAAGGGCCAGCCTGGCGGCCGTATCGCGGTCCTGGCGCTGGGACGGCGCCACCTGCAGGGGAATGCTGACGCCGACGGAGACCATGTCCGAGTACCCGTTGCGCTGACCGTAGGAGACTTCCCAGGTCCAGTTGGGTGTGCGCTCCTTCGCGGCGACGGCCACGGCGCGCCTGGCCACTTCCACATCGCGCTGTAGGCTCGCGATGCTCGGACTTCGAGCCAGGAAGTCGTCTTCCGGTGGAATGACGAACACCGGGGGCGTGCTCAGCGAATCGGGCGCGAAGCCGACCCATCGCTGCAGATTCACTGCGGCGGCGGCCTGCTGCTGCCGCGCTTCGTCGCTCTCGTCTTGCGCCAGGCCGCCAGCCGCGGCCAGTTGCAGCACCTCGGGACTTGCACCAGTCGCTGCGGCGAATCGCGCCCGGGCGGCCTCGAACTCCTCGTGCAGATGGTGCTCGGTCTGGGTCGTGAGCTTGAGCGCTTCGCCCGCATACCAGGCGTCCACGTAGCTCAGCGCCACTTGCAGCCGGGCGTCCGCCTCGGCCGCGGCGGCCTGGACTGCCTCGCGGTCGGCCATAGCGCGAGCAGCGCTCTCGCGGGCTGCGCGCTTGTCGGCCGACAGCCACTCCTGACTGAAGCCGACGCGCTTCATCGTCATCGAGTCCCGCGTCGTGCTGAAGCGGTCCGCGCCGGTGACGGGGAGGTTGTCGACCCCGGCACGCAGCGTCGGGTCGGGAAGCTGCCCCGCGGCCCGAGCGGATTCGTTCGCGCTGGTAGCGGCCGCGCGGCCCGCCCGGGCGGCTTCCGATCGTTGCACCGCCAGGCTCAACGCCTGGTCGAAGGAAAGCGGTTCGGCCGACCCGAGAACGGGCAGAGCGGCGGCAGCCAGAGCGGCTGCGCGCAAGTACATGGTGGGCATGGAAACTCCGAGGACGAACGGGAGGGCCGCCGGGATGCGGACGTGCCGCACCAGCGCCTGTCAGTCGACGGAGCGGGTCAGACTCGGAGTCTGAGGGTGGAAAGGAAGAGCGGATCCGGAGGCGGTGGCAGCTCTGGCGCTTCAGCCACTGCCAACGTGCGGGCGACCTCGGCCTCCAACACGAGGGGCAGCTCCAGCACTTGCAGCACCATCGGCAGGGAGGCGTCGGCAGCTTCACCGCTTCGAAGGTCTTGCCCGGGTCGGCGGCGTGCTGATGGCACAGGGCCGGCTGCTGCTGGTCCATGCCGTCACAAGGCATGCCGGCTTCCATGACGGTCGTCATCGCGGCCATGTCCGCCTCCTGCGGGCAGACGTAGTTCGCCAGTGCCAGCTGTGAGAACAGCAGCGACAGCATCGCGATGAACGCGATGGTGAAGCGATGGAGGCGGCGACGCATCATGAAGTGGGGGAGTGTATGGCAACCGACGCTCGCCGTCGCCGCGCCTCGACGCCGCGAGGATCGCCGCACTCGACAATGCCTCTGCCCTCTGCCCCGTGCGCTCAACCCACCACCGTCCCCGCCGCGAAGCCCAGCACCACCCGCGTCCCCATTCCCGGCTCGCTCTGCACCTGAAGGCTGCCACCGAGCAGCCGGGCGCGCTCCTGCATGCCCAGCACCCCGAAGCCGTCCCGGCGGGCGAGCGGATCGAAGCCGATGCCGTCGTCGCCGATGCTCAACAGCCAGCCGGCGCCTTCGCGCGCCAAGCGCAGGGAGGCGCGGCTGGCCTGGGCGTGGCGTCGCACGTTGGTGAGCGACTCCTGGGCGATGCGGAACACCATCGTGGCCATCGGCAACGGGATCTCGCGCGTGTCCGGATCCACCTGCAGGCTGCACGGCAACGCGGTGTTGGACGTGAACTCAGCCGCCAGCCATTGCAGCGCCGCTTCGAGGCCGCCATCCAGCGCCGAAGGCCGCAACTGCGACACCAGACCGCGCACCGTGCTCACCAGCCGGTCGACACGACCCAGCAACAGGTCCGGATCCAGGGAATGCGCCGAGCCGCCGGCGTTCTGCCGCATCTTCGCCACCGACACTTCCATCTTCAGCGCGGCCAGTTGCTGGCCCAGCTCGTCATGCAGCTCGCGGGAGACGCGCAACCGCTCCTCCTCCAGGGCATGCGCGTTGTACTCGCCCAGACGGAGCAGCGCCGCCTCCGAGTCCGCCAGCGCCGCGGTGCGCTCCGCGACGGCGGCTTCCAGTTGCCGTTGCCGCTCGCGGTCGCGCCGGCGCGACCATCGGATGGACAGCCACCACAGCAGCATCAAGGACACGGCGGCCGCGGCGCGTGCCTCGCGCGAGTTCCACCAGGGAGGAAGCACGTCGAACGCAAGGCGCATCACCGGCCCCGGTGCTTCCACGCTCGTCAGCCCGCCGGCGCGCACCTCCAGCGTGTGCTCGCCGGACTCGAGCGCGCCCAGGTCGATCACGGCGCTCTGCGAGGTCCGCCAGGGCGACTCCGCGCCAAGGCGGTATTCGATCCGCAGCGAACGCGCCCGGGAGAAGCCGGCCGTCCCCACCGCGATGCGCAGCGTGCGGTCCCGCCACGGCACCGGCTCCAACGGCGGCACCCGGGTGCTCGTGCTGCCGAACACCATGTCCTCCAGCCGCAGCGCGGGCAATGGCGCTTGCGTGTTCCCCGGCAGCAGGTGCGTCAACCCGGCGCCGGTGCCGATCCAGATGCTGCCGTCGGCGTCGGCCAGGAAAGCCGGCGTCACATCGTTCCAGACCAGGCCGGTGCGGCGATCCAGCCGCGACCAGTCGCCCCCGGTAGAGCGGATGAAGACCCCCTGGTCGGTGCCCATCCACAGCCGCCCGTCGAGGTCGGCGTGGAGGCTGGCCGCGGCCGCGCCCCCGAAGGCGGACTTGGGCAGGAACTGCAACTGGCGCGCCGTGGCCCCCGACAGCGCGTGGATGCCCAGTCCCGACGTGCCTCCCGCCCACACCGTGTGGTCCAGCACCATCGCCTGCAGTGCGTCGATCCAATCGCCCTGCGCGTCCGCCACGGGGGTCCAGCCCTCCGGCTGGTGCCGCCAGAGATCCCGTCCGCTGACGACGAAGTCCTCCCGCGCGCCGTCCGACAGGACGCGGATGTCATAACGCGGATCGAAGCGCCCGGCGCCGATCTTGTGGCGGCGCAGGCGCCCCTCGGACAGCTCGATCAGCTCGAGGCCGTCGCTGCCGGACGCGTAGACCCGGCCGGCCCCCTGCGAGATCGTCTGCAGTCCGGTATCGCCGGCAACGACGCGCCCCTGGTCCTCTCCGGCCTTCACGCGGATCACCTGGCCGGCGTCCACCCACCACAGGTCCCCCGCCTGGTCCACCGCCAGGCGATGGACCAGGCCGGACGGCCGGGTCGTCGGCAGCTTCACCTTGCGGAACCTGCGGGCCGCGGCGTCGAACCAGGCCACGCCGTTCGCGGTCGCCGCCCAGAGCCGGCCCTTTCCGTCGCGCGCCACGTCGAGCACGGCCGGCGCGGGGAGGCCCGAGGCACCGGTCCAATGCTCCGCCCGGCCGTAGCCGACCCAGCGATGGACGCCGCGCGCATTGGTGCCCAGCCACAACGACCCTTCCGCGTCGAACATCAGCCCGCGCAGCGTGTCTCCGGCAGGCCGTCGTCCTGGGTCCACTCGCGCCAGCGTTCACCGTTCCAGGCGGCAAGGCCGCGGGTCGTCAGGACGAGGATGAGGCCGTGCTCGTCCTCGGCCAGGCCGTTGTCGCCATACACCCACTGCCGCGGTGGCGCCGCCACGACGGCGAAGCGCGTCGAGCCGGGCGCCAGCCGGGCCAGGCGCCGGCTGCTGCGGGCCCAGAGACTGCCATCGCGCGACACGAGGAGTTGGCCCCACACGTCTTGCGGCAGACCCTGCGCCGGCCCCCACTGCTGCACGCGGCCATCGCGCCACTCGCACAGCTGCGAGCCGCAGCCGAACCAGAGCGCCTCGCCGCGTTGCCGCATCGGGAGCAGTTGCTCGGGGCGGGACTGCAGCTGGGGAATGGCCATCCGCTGAACCATCAGCGAGCTGCCCAGCGCACCCGCGGCGGTGGCGGTCCAGAGGAGCCGGTCTTCATCGATGGCGTAGACCCTGCCCTGCCGATCCAGTTCCAGTTGCTGGCCGGAGGTGACGTGCAGGTGCTTGCCGTCGGGCTTGAGCAGCTCCGTCCAGGTGGGACCATCCCGCCCGCCCTTGTGCCCGTCCTCGCGCCCGTCGTCGCGCACGAACACGCCCCCTTCCGTCAGGAGCCAGAGGCGGCCGCTGACGTCCACGCGAGCCCCGTATGAATACCCTCCCGCCTCCTTCGGCAGCGGTTCCGCATGGATGCGGAAACCGTCGAACCTGAACAGCCCGTTGGCGGTGCAGATCCACAGCCTCGCCCGCGGGTCCTGCACCAGGCACTGCGAGGTGAGGTTGGTCAGGCCCTGGTCTTCCTGGTAGGACTCGAGCACGATGCGCTCGGCCCGCGCGCCCGCGCCGGCCAGCACGAGCCCCGCGGCCAGGGCGGCAAGGGCCCACCCCGCGATGCGCCTGCGCATCGCGGGGGCCTTGGACGGGTCCGGGCTGACGGAACGGCTGCAGGAATCCGGGGGTCGCATGGACGAAGAAGCGCGAAAACCTTCAATCCTGCGCCCGAACTTGGCATCGTTGTCGGCCATTCAGCGACGGCGGATCGTGCGTGATTCATTGGTGATGCTTTGGACAAGGTGTCGTCAGGATCCGGCACTGCGAGCCGACGGAACCGCCGGCCCAGGCGCGGATCAGGCTTGCGCGATGGACGCGAACCGCCGTATCAGCTGCGCCAGCGAATCCATCCCGAGCTTCGCGAACAGGTTGGCCAAGGCCTCGCGCCTGGACCGAAGAGCCGACGACCCGCCACTCTGCCCACATGGCGACGCGGCGGGGCATCGGTGATGTCCTGGAGAGGATTCCGCCACTGGGGCGTCACCTGGCGTGAAGAAGATGCGCCGGCTTTCCGAGCATCCACCAAGGACTTCCCATGCACCTTCGTCTGCTTCCCCTCGCCCTCGCCTCGCTGCTCGCCTGCGGCGGCGCCTTCGCCGCCAGCGGCAGCTTCAGCACCCTCGCCTACAACGTCGCGGGCCTGCCCCAGGGCGCCTCCAGCGCGGCGGGCGACCGCTCCACCGCGACCAGGAAGATCAGCTGCTACGTCAAGGCCTTCGACATCGTCAACGTGGAGGAGGACTTCAACTACCACGCCGACCTGTACGACGCCTGCGACGACCACGCCTTCCGCACCCCGACCAGCGGCGGCGCCGGTGTCGGCAGCGGCCTCAACACGATGAGCCGCTTCCCGTTCGACGACCTGGCGCGCGTGCGCTGGAGCGACTGCAACGGCGTGGACTGCCTCACGCCCAAGGGCTTCACGATGGCGCGCACGCGCCTGGCCGAAGGCGTCTACGTCGACATCTACAACCTGCACGCGCAGGCCCAGGTGGAGACCGCGGACCTGGCCGCGCGCCGCAAGAACGTCGAGCAGATGCTCGCGTACATCGAGTCCGAATCGGCCGGCAACGCGGTGATCGTGTTCGGCGACACCAACACCCGCTACACGCGCAGTGGCGACAACATGGGCCAGTTCCTGCGCCACGGCTTCACCGACGCCTGGATCCAGGGCGTGCGTGGTGGCAGCGTGCCGCCGGTGGGGGACGCGCTCCTGTGCGAGCCGGCCGTCACCAGCGCCAGCTGCGAGGTCGTGGACAAGGTGCTGTTCCGCGGCAATGGCCTGATCACGCTCACGCCGTCCGGCTACGCGGTCCGCACCGATGCCGTGGACGCGAACGGCACCGAGCTGTCGGACCATCGTCCGGTCTCCACGCAGTGGAAGTGGAGCACCGCCGACAACCGCCGCCTGAGCGACACCGTCGGCGGCCCGCACGGCACCAGCTTCAACGACGTGAACCTGCTGCCCGCCAGCCCGGCGGTGCGCCAGCTCAAGATCCGCAGCGGCAGCCGCGTGGACCGGGTCGAGGTGGTGCTGTCCAATGGCTTCCCGCTCGGACACGGCGGTACCGGCGGCAACGAGCAGGCGCTCACGCTGGCCGATGGCGAGGTGCTGACCTCGGCCAGCCTGTGCGCCGATCAGTACAAGGGCCAGACCCGCATCTTCTCGGCCGCCTTCACCACCAGCGCGCACCGCACGCTGGCCGGTGGCAGCACGAGCGGCAGCTGCACGACCTTCACCGCGCCGTCGGGCTGGGCCATCGTCGGCTTCCATGGCCGCGATGGCGATGAGGTGGACAAGCTGGGCGCGGTATACGCGCCGGTGGTCTCGAACACCGGCGCCAAGGCCGCGGCCACGCGCCTGGTGAACGTCCAGTCGGGCCTGTGCATGGACCTGAACCAGTCGCGGGCCGCGGACGGCAACGCCGTGCTGCAGTCCAGCTGCAGCGGCAGCGTCAGCCAGACCTGGAACTACGACGCCACCACGGGCCTGGTGCGCAGCATGCTCGACCCGCACTTCTGCCTGGACAACGGCGGCGGCTATGCCGACGGCGCCGCCCTCGTGGTGGCGCAGTGCACCGGCAGCGCCAACCAGCGCTTCAGCTTCGACGCCGCGAGTGGCCGCTTCACGCTGCGCACCGCGCCCGATCAGGCGGTGGATGCCATCGGCACCCAATCGGGCAGCGCGCTGAAGACCAGCCGCTACCAGGGCACCAGCGACCAGCTCTGGAAGCAGAAGCCCTGAGCGCCTCCCGAGATGAGGAACGCGGCCACGGCCTGAGGGCACGTGGCCGCGAGCACCGCGCCGCTCGCCTTACTTCACGAAGCGGGCCAGCAGCCGGATGTAGGCGGTCTGGTAGCCGTTGGAAGGCTCGCTGATGGGCCAGGAGTTCAACGGCCAGCCGGCATTGAAGTCCAGGTAGGACTTCTGCGGCGGTTGACCGTAGGGCGGCGTCGGCCGGCTCGACCCGCAGGCCGACGAGATCCCGGGGCAGCGCGAATCCCAGTCCCACTGGTTGTAGTTGGGCCCGCCCACGAGGTAGCCGGGCGCCGGCCCGTAGGTCGAGGTCCTGGCGTCATCCCACTTCGCGCTGCCGTCGGCGAACCACATGTGGAAGATCTGGTTCACCGAGTTCTCGGCGCCAAAGCTGGTCATGTTGGTCAGGTAGGCCTTGCCCAGCGGGTTCACGCCATGCAGGTAATGCAGGTAGTCGGCCGCGGCGGTGGCCACCTGGTCGGCGGTGTGGCGGCTGATGCCGTAGTAGCCCTCCTCCGTGAACAACGTGCCGGCGTTGGCCTTCACCCCGTTGCTGCCCCAGGTGTAGGACGAGATGTACGCGCGGTAGGGATCGGTCTGCGCGTCGATGGCGCCCCAGCCGCCGTAATCGCTGCGGCCCCACAGGTCGAGGAAGCGGGTGCGGATCGCCGTGGCGACGTCCGCCGTCGCGCCGGGCAGCGAGGCGTAGTACAGCAGGTTGCGCGCGTTGCCGGCATTGAAGGCCGACACGTACCACTGCGAGAACATCGGCGCCTCGGTGTAATGCGTGTCGACGTAGCTGCGGTAGGTGGCGTCGCCGGTGGCGGCGAACAGCTTGATCGCCGCGAACAGGCGCAGTTCCGCCCGGCCCGCGTCGTCGGTCTCCTGCTGGCCCGCGCCCAGGCCGCCGGTGCCGCGGGTGGCAT
The DNA here is from genome assembly GCF_007997345.1 of Mitsuaria sp. TWR114. Classification (NCBI taxonomy): domain Bacteria; kingdom Pseudomonadati; phylum Pseudomonadota; class Betaproteobacteria; order Burkholderiales; family Sphaerotilaceae; genus Roseateles; species Mitsuaria sp. TWR114. The sequence continues at coordinate 6,802 of NZ_VOSR01000625.1, read as the reverse complement.
CGTTGTTGTAGAAGAGGACGTTGGGATTCGCCTGCGCCCAGGCCCAGGCCCGCTTGGCGCGCGCGAGCAGGTCCGCGGCGTACGTCTTCATCGCCGTGTTGTTGAGGCCGCCGAAGACCTTGGCCGCCTCCGCGTAGGCCGCGGCCGCCGCGAGCGTGGCGGTCGTGCTGGCATCGCCGTAGTAGCTCGGACCCGTGGACGCCGACGGCGGGCTGCCATCGGCCAGCCCCACGATCGACAGCACCGAGCCATCGCTGTTCTGCATGCGCGCCAGCCAGTCCGTGCCCCACTTCACTTCGTCGAGCAGGTCGGGAATGCCGTTGTAGGACTCGGGCAGGTTGAAGTCGTCGGTCCAGACCGAGGGATTCTGGATATAGGCGTCCAGCAGGTCCTGGATATACGCGGCCGCCCAGCTGGTGTACTTGTTGGGATCGCCCGCATCGAACCAGCCGCCGCGCAGGTCGCGCGCCGTGCCGGCGTTGTTGGGATCGAGGAAGCGCCGCGCCTGCGGATCCTGTCCGCCCTTGAGATGGCTGGCCCCGTCGGCCCAGCCCACGCCGGCGTTGGCCACGGTCTTCTCCTGACCGGCGCGTTGGTAATAGAACATCCGCACCGCCTGGATCAGCACGTTGCGGTAGACGTTGTCGCCGATCTCGAAACGCGCCGAGCGCTGGTTGGCGGTGGGATCGACGATCTCGTAGGTGCCGGGCGCGGTGACCTGGCTGAAGTCGAAGTGCCACACCTGGTCACCCGAGGACTCGTCGGTCTTGAGCCCGTTCCAGTCCTGGGGCCACGCGGTGTACACGACGGCGCCGGTCGCCGCGTCGACCACCTGCAGCTGCTGGGGCCAGTAGCTCTGGTTGCTGTCGAAGCCGACCTTGGGCAGGCGCAGCACGGCCACCTTCTTCATGCCGGGCAGATAGCCGAACTGGTCGACCATGATGAACTTGCCGGCATTGGCGGCCAGGGCCGGCCATACCGTGAAGTTGAAGGCCTGCGTGGTCTTGGCCCCGCAGCTGTTGGTGTAAGTCGCCGTGGCGGTGCAGGTCGCGGTGAGCTTGAGTGTCTGCTCGCGGGCCGTGCCCGAGGCGCCGCAGCCGCTCCACGACCAGTTGCCGGACACCGGTTGCGGTCCGAGCACCACCTTCGCCCCCGCGTTCAGCGAGGCGGAGGCCTTCGCCACCCAGGACGTCGTGCCGTTGACGTTGAGATACGGCGTGACCGCGCTCGGTTGACAGTTCTGCGCCCAGGCGGCGCGCCGACGATGACCGCTGCCAGCAGCAGTCCCTTTCCAGTTGCCATGTTGTCCCCTCTTGGATTTCTGCACGGATGAGCGCCCGGACCGGCGCGCCCGCTCGACGCGGAACGAAGTGGAACGACCTTGGCTCGCGTCAGTCGGCAAGTCTGAATTGGTCTAACCAATACTTCAATAGGAAGTTTCGGTATTACCAGTTGAAACACTGGTGGGGCGCTCGACCAGCCTCGCCAGCGCGGCCCGAACCTCGCGCAGCTTCGGCGGCTTGCCGAGCACCTGGTCGACATGCCGCGGCTTCTCACCGTCGTCCACCAGCCGCTGACCCCAGCCGGTGAGCAGGATCACCGGCGTGTCCGGCGACAAGGCCTTCACCGCCGCCGCGACCTGGCGACCGTCGACATGCGGCATGCCCAGGTCGGTCACGACGACCTGGAAGCCGCGGCCCGATGGCCCGCCTTCCCCCGCCTCGTCGGCATCGACCGCATCGCCCTGCGCCATCGCCCGCTCCGCGTGGAACGCCGCCTCGAACGCCTCGATGCCATCCCGCCCCGCATGGGCCGCCGTCACCGCGTGACCCTCCGCCTCGAGCGTCTCCTGCAGCGAGCGCAGCAGCAGCGGGTCGTCGTCGACCAGCAGGATCCGCAGCGGCGGTGGCTTCTCGTCCGGATCGGCTTGCGGCGCGGCGAGGCCCTCCTCCGGCGCCAGCGCCGCGAAGCGCAGCGACACGCAGGCGCCCTGCCCCGGCACCTGCAGCCGCTCCTGCTGCAGGATCGCCTGCTGCGTCTGGCGCAGGTCCTCGTAGGCCTGCTGCAGCGCGCCGTGGAGCTGCGCCTGGTGGCTGGCCAGGCTGACGTGCTCGCTGAGCTGCTGCAGGAACTCGCAATCGCTGCTGCTGAAGGCCTGCGGCGCCCGCCGCGCTGCCACGAGGACGCCGAACACGCGGTTCTCCGACTGCAGCGGCGCGATCACCAGCGAGCGCAGCCCGCCCCGCGCCAGCCGCTGCGGGAAGGGAAACGGCACCTGCGCCGCATCGGGCTCGTAGACCAGCCGGCCGGCCAGGCACTGCGACAGGCCGTTGCCGTCGATCGACAGGTCGGCCTGCTCGGACAGCGCGAGCGACAGCGCCAGCGGCGCGCTCTTCACGCCGACGCCGGTCACTCGCAGCGTGTCGCTGGCGGCGTCGCGCAGGCAGATGCAGCTGAAGTCGACCGGCGCGTCGTCCTCCAGGCCGCGGATCACCGCCTGGAAGATGCTGCGCAGGTCCTGGCGCTCGCCGACCGCCCGCGTGATCTGGTGGAGCAGGTTCAGCCGCGCCAGCTGTTCCTTGAGCCGCATCTCGCCGAGCTTGCGGCTGGTGATGTCGCGCAGGAAGGCGCTGAAGCTCACCACGCCGTTGGCGCGGATCGCGGTGATCGCCAGCTCGATCGGGAACTCCCCGCCATCGCGGCGCATCGCGCGCAGCTCCACGCGCCGGTCCAGCACCGTCGCCACGCCGGTGTCGAGGTAGCGCCGCAGGCCCGCGAGGTGCGCCTCCCGGAAGCGCTCGGGCACGATCAGGTCGGCCAGCGACTGGCCGGTCGCCTCGGCCGCGGGCCAGCCGAACACCGCTTCCGCCTGCGGATTCCAGTGCGTGATGCGTCCGTCGCCATCGATGCCGACGACCGCGTCCAGCGCCGCGTCGAGGATGAGCCGCGTGCGGGCCTCGCTCTCCGCGAGCCGGTCGCGCGAGACGGTGGTGGTCCGCAGCAGTGCGCTCATGCCGTCGAACTCGCGCGCCAGCTCGGCGATCTCGTCCGATCCCGTGCCGCCCACGGCGTGCTCCAGGTCGCCCGCGCCGACGCGCAGCATGCCCACGCGCAGCCGGGCCAGCGGCCGGGCGATGTCGCGGAAAACCAGCACCATGCTGCCCGCCACCACCACGGCCAGCGTCGCCGACAGCGCCAGCACGATGGCGAACGCGCGCCGCTGCGCCGCGGCGACCTCCTCGCGGCTGAGGTCCTGCAACCGGAAGGCTTCGCTCATCATGAGCAGCGTCTTGCGCGCCATGGCGGCGGCCAGTCGCCCGGCCCACTCGTCCAGCACCTGCCGGTCGCCGTCGCCGGCCTGCCGCGCCCGCTGGGCCCGCACCAGTTCCGCGAAGACGGCCGGCGACTTGTCGTAGGCGGCGCGGATCTGCGCGATGCCCTCCTGCTCGTCGCGCGCGTCGAAGCCCTGGGCGCGCTCCAGCGCGGCGCCCAGCGTGCGGTAGGCGCTGTGCCACTGGACCTCGACACGCGCCTCGGGCTGGCGCGCGTATTCCAGCGTCAGGTGGCGCAGGCCGGCCACCGACTCGACCAGGTCGGCGGCGGCGCGGTTCTTGCGCACGCCCTCGGCGACCTGCTGGCCGGACAGCCCCAGCGACACCGCGATGGCCAGCGCGACCAGCACGCAGGTCGAGCCGACGATCGCGAGGCGGGTCGAGATCTTCATGGCCTAGTGGATGATCGTGACCGCGCGCGGCTTGACCGCGGCCAGGCCGTCCAGGTAGACGGCATCGAGGAAGTTGGGCGCCCGCCCGGCGTCCACCATGCGGTGCTTCATCGCCCAGCGCCCCTCGTCCTCCAGCACCACCAGCAGGTGCTGCTCCAGCGACATCGAGAAGCGGCTGCGCGCCAGCAGCTCGCGGATCTCCTCCGGCGGCTTGCGCAGCGCCTGCGCGACGATGGGCTCGCAGGCGGCGCGGTCGCGCTTGAGCAGCTCCTCGGCCTGCAGCAGCGCGGCGAGCAGGCGTCGCGCCGTCTCGCCGCGCTGGAGCACGAAACCGCGCAGCGAGGCCAGGTTGAAGCTGGAATCGTAGACGCCCTCGCTCGGAAAGACCGACGCGCGGTCCCCCAGGCGCCGGCGCGCGTCGGCGACGTAGGGCTCCCAGGTCGCGATCGCATCGACCTCGCCGCTGGCGAGCGCGTCGGCCAGCTCGCGCGGCTTGCGGTCGACCACCTGGACATCGGCCCGCGACAGGCGCTCGCGCACCAGCAGCACGTCCAGGACGAAATCGCCGCTGGTGCCGGCGCTGACGCCGATGCGCTTGCCGCGCAGCGCGTCGGCGGACCAGATGCCCCGATCGGTGCGGGCGACGATGGCATGGTCGCTCTGGGTGGACAGGGTGGCCAGGATGGTGACCGGATGGCCCTTGACCACCGCCAGAGCGACCGGCAACTCGGCGACGGTGGCCACGTCGGCCCGGCCGTCGAGGACCGCGTCCAGCGCCTCCTTGCCCGAGCCGTGCGGCTGCACGGTCACGGCCAGCCCCTGGCGTTCGAAGTAGCCCCGCGCATGGGCCACGAAGGCGGGCGCCGCGCCGGCATACGGCGTCACCGCGAGCACCACGGCCTGGCGCGCGCCCGGCGCCTCG